>CAJXFJ010000038.1 GCA_913052515.1 uncultured Flavobacteriales bacterium
AACTATCCTTACTACGAGTCAAAAGAAAACCCAAAAGCAGAAGCTTTTTACATGTATTTTAATTCTCATTTTCGAATGTTTCAAGGGAGATCTAGACCTGTTAGAATGCCTTCTTATAAAATTTTCATGGGCTGGCAAAGAAGCTACGACTTTGGTCGAGATTATTTCTCATTTGCAATTGAAAGTGGCCACTATTCAAATGGACAATCAGGCTGTGCTTGGGCCGATACATCAAGTGATGGTACATATTCTTGTCAACTAATTGCAGAAAGTCTAACCGATGATGAAGACTTATCTAAGCGCTTAAATCGTGTAAATGGAAACTTCTCGACCAACTTGAGTAAGATTCGATTTCAGTATGTTTTGCCCAAAAGGGGGTTGGGAAATTTAAACATTCACCGATTTGATTTAGATTATACATACAAACATGTAGCTTTAGCGTTTATGTTTAAATATGGTGGTTCTTCAGATCGTGATATAAAAATAGTAGGAAGAAATGACATCCGTTTTCAATATGAATTGATTAGGCATACCAATCTCAATTTTAGGTATAGTCTTTCTCAATCTGCAGAATATGTTTTTGATGCACACCCATTTATTAATCCTTGGCGATTTGAAACACGTTTAAATATCTTTCCTCAAGAATGGATTACTTCCTTTTTTGTATCCTTTGTTCATGGACATGATGATTACAACTATCGGATTGTAGATTCTGGAAATCAATACTCTTTTGGTGTTCGATGGGATTTGTTTCAATTAAAAGAGTATAGAGAAAAAGATTAAGAATTTTCTATTTTTAAACGGTGGAAGATCTCAAACCCATTTTAGAAAATAAGCATTGTTTAAACTGCTTTTCATCCTTAAGAGCAGAAGATGTTTATTGTTCAAAATGTGGGCAAAAAGTAGATAATAACAAACTAGCCCTTAAAGATGTAAGCAAAGAGTTTTTTGAGAACTACATTTCATTGGATAGCCGATTTGGCAGAAGCTTAATTCCATTTGTTTTCAAACCAGGATTACTGGCTAAAAAGTTTACCGAAGGTAAACGAATTAGCTTTGCCAATCCATTCAGACTATATATTTTAAGTAGTATCTTCTTTTTCTTTTGCCTTAATAGTTACATCAACCACAAAGAAGTAGGGGTTAACACACCGATTTTTCAAATATCCACAACACAACTAGAATCTTTTGAAGGTCTTTCTCAGAAATCTCAATTTGAGCTTAATTCCAAATTGACAAAATCGAGTATAAGTAAACTCAATTCATTAAAACAAGATGGATTTAAAAAGGCATATCTAGGTTTATCTGAAGAGGAGCAAGGAAAAATTATTCAGCAATTGAGTGCTCAAGAATTAAATCATTTTGAACTTTTAGCCGATACCACATTATTGGCCCAAATAGGAAATAAGCAGGAAGTTGAAGAAGAACAAACAGACATCAACGGATCAGATATCTTCTTATATCAAGATAGCACTCATTTAAGCGATGAAGAAGTTTATGAAAAAGTAGTTCAAGACCATGAAATGTCAGTTTTTCAAGAATTACTTTTTAAACGTTTAATCCGAATTACAAGAGCAGATGACCAACTTTTAAGAAGATACATCATTGGAAACATGTCCATTGCCATGTTTATCTTAATTCCTTTGTTTGCGCTCATATTAAAATGGTTTTATAGAAAGCGGAACAACTATTTTGTCGCTCATTTAATTCACACTTTATACCTTCAAAGTTTTGCCTTTTTTCTATTTGGATTTCTTTTTGGGCTAATCAGCTTAATGCCAAGCTTAAAGCAATTTATGCCATCCTTTCTTCTCATTTTAGCATTGGTATTTCTCATTCACTTTATTTTTTCACTCAAAACCGTTTATGAACAACGCTTTAAAAATAACTTGTTTAAAGGGCTGCTCTTGATTTTTGCCTATTTGTGCTTAACTGTATTTGTCTATATGGGTGAGGTTTTAGTATCTGTTATTCTCTTTTAGCATAATCCTTTTGCTTTACGTACTTTTGCCGCTCATTTAATACCCTCAATTTTTGAATAAATTTAATACCCTAGGGCTTTCTGAAAATCTTTTGAAAGTACTAGAACAAAAGGGATTCGAGAATCCAACTCCAATCCAAGAAAAAGCTATTCCTTTTTTATTATCCAATCCAAAAGGAGATTTTATTGGCTTAGCCCAAACAGGAACTGGAAAAACAGCTGCTTTTGGCTTGCCATTAATCGATTTAGTTGAAGGAGACTCTAGTCACCCGCAAGCCTTAATTCTAGCTCCAACTCGTGAGTTAGGACAGCAAACAGCTCAACAATTGGACGAGTTTTCGGCACAACATAAAAAGCTTAATGTAGAAGTAGTTTACGGAGGAGCTGCCATTAGTAACCAAATTAAAGCATTAAAGCAGCCTACTCAAATTGTAGTTGCTACACCTGGCCGTTTGTTGGATTTAATTCGCCGTAGAGCCGTAAGTTTAGAAAAGGTAAGATACGTTGTATTAGACGAAGCCGATGAAATGCTAAACATGGGTTTCAAAGAAGAAATTGACGAAATCCTTTCGAATATCAAAGTGGAGCATGCAACTTGGTTGTTTTCGGCAACCATGCCCAATGAAATAAGAAGAATCATCAAAAAGTATATGCATGAGCCTCATGAGGTTTCTGTAAATACTGAAGTGAAGAGTAATGCCAACATTACGCATCAATATGTAATTACCAGAACTGGAGACAAATTAGCCGCATTACAACGCTTTTTAGACTTGCAGCCTGATATGAAAGGCATTATGTTTTGCAGAACAAAGCGTGAAACGCAAGAACTGACAGAACAATTAGCCAATTTGGGTTATGAAGTTGAAGCATTGCACGGTGATTTATCTCAAGCACAGCGAGATGCTGCTATGCGCCGATTTAAGGCAAGAGACATGCATTTGCTTTTAGCAACAGATGTTGCAGCTAGAGGTATTGATGTGGATGAATTGACACATGTATTACATCATAAACTTCCTGATCAAATTGAGGCCTATACCCACCGTAGTGGACGTACAGCAAGAGCAGGAAGAAAGGGTTTATCTATTGCTTTTATTAACTCTCGTGAAACGCGAAGAATCAACGATATAGAGCGTAAATTAAAAGTAAAATTCGAAGCCATTCAAGTTCCTAATGTTGCAGAAATTAAAGAGATTCGAATTACCAAGTGGATGAAAGACATTCACAACATGCCAATCCATGCTGAAGCTGAAGCTACTTACCAACGATTGAAAGGTCATTTTGAAGGATTAAGTAAAGAGGATTTACTGTTTCGTTTCTTATCAAAAGAGTTAAAGCATTTAGAACAAACTGAAGGTGGTGACTTAAATGTAAGTGCTGATGGAAAGGGAGATCGTAGAGATAGCAAAAGATCTAAAGGAAATGAAACTGGCCCTCAACGTTATTTTATTAACATTGGAAAAGAAGATGGCTTAAATGAAAAAGAGCTATTGAATTTCCTTTCTGAAGTCAGTGACATTCAAAAGAAGTATTTCGGTGATTTGAGCATTCAAGATCGTCGTTCTTTCTTTGACTTAGAAAGAAGTAAGAAAGATGGCTTCCCTGATCGCTTTGTTGGCTTAGAAATGGAAAATGGACATTCCATAAAGGTAAATGAAGAGAATAACCGAAACCAAGAACGAGGAAGAAGCAGAGGTCCTCGTGGAAGGAACAACGGCCGAGGCAGAGGTAGAGGCAGTGACCAAAATAGAAGACAAGGAAGAGGAAGAAAGGGTAGAGGCCGTTCTTAGAAATTTGGTGTTGATTTAATTTTTCACTATCTATGTTAGTGCTAATCAACACCAAATCCAATGACTACTAAACTTAAACCTCCTGTTTCCTTTTGGATAATCAGCGCCTTAGCACTAATTTGGAACCTTATGGGCGTTAGTGCTTACCTAAGTACAGCATTAATGGATGAAGCTACTTTGGCTCAACTCCCTGAACAAGAAATTGAATTGATGAACGCCATGCCCTCATGGGTGATGGGGGCATTTGCGGTTGGAGTTTGGTTTGGTGCCTTGGGTAGCTTATTCTTGTTATTGCGTAAAGCACTTGCACAGTTATTTTTAATGCTTTCATTACTTGGAGTTTTAGTTCAAGAAAACTATGTATTCTTTTTGTCAGATACTTTGGAAGTTAAAGGCTCTTCAGCAGCCATATTCCCAATAATTATAATAGTAATCAGTGTCTTTTTGTATTTCTATGCTAAAAAGGCCGAACGAAAATCATGGATTGCTTAGAGATAGAAGTAGAGTCCTAATCCGAACCATTCGATCTCATTGAACTCATATTGGGAATAAGGCAAATGACCCTTGTAGTATTCGAAAACAATACGCAAGGGTTCTTTTTTGTGCTCAGTATAAAAGGCAGGTCCAATTCCTAATTTAATGGCTGGATTAAATTCATGCTCTTGCATGCATTTTAAGAATACTCCATAAGTTATTCCCCAATGATTAGCTCTTTTAAAAAGCTCATGATTAAAGCCTAAATGAAAAGAGAAGGGGAGTCTCAAAGCATTGGGTCTTACAATACTAGCTACTCCTGCATTTAAGCGTTTATCGCCTTTAAAGTTGCGAAATACACTGAGCTCTAATTGTTCATAATTTACCTTATTGGTGGTATGACTTTTAATTCCTCTCCTAAAGACAAAGTCGTCACCCAAATGAGAGGAAACATGAAAAAAGCGAAGTCGATAAGTCCAAAGATTACTGATTTGACGACTATAGCTAACAGCTGCTTTATAATCGGTATTTAATAAGTTGCGTTGCTGTTCATTGTCAACAATGGCCCATTCAAATTGAGTAAACGTGCCTAATTCCCCGAAAACCTCCCATGCTTTTTCTTCACTAAGTTGTTTTCCCCATAAGGAAAAAGAGGCACCAAAACCAAAAGGAATGTACTGGTATTCAGAAACTTCTTGATCTGCTAAAGCCGTGATACTTGCAAACATTTGCACTTCGGTAGGGTCTAAAAAAAGTGATGTTTCGGTTAAACGTGGGCCGAGTATTTGTTTGTTCGACTCTTGTGCAACAAGCTGTAGCGCAGTCAAAAGGGCAGAGGCAAAGAGGATTTTTTTCATGCCGCTAAAATGGTAAAAATTGCTCGTTTACCAACTCTTCTTTTAGCGTTTGCGTTAGAAAATATTTAGCGTTTAAAGCGATCTAAATTTCTACGATCACGTTTGGTTGGGCGACCACGGAAACCAAGCATTCGGTTCTGTCGATTGCTTTCTTGAATTTCTTGCCAAAGTGCAAGGTCTTCTTCAGAAGTGGTTTCCACTACATAATCAGGTACTAATTTGGCACCAACACGAGACTTCGGAAAATCGAGTACTTTGTATGTTCTCCATATCGGAGTTTCTCTTAATGCAATAACATCACCTTGGTTTAGCGTTTTGGCCGGCTTACAGATTTCCTCATTGATTTTGACCTGATCTGCTGCACAACGCTTACTTGCTATACTTCGTGTTTTAGCTAAACGAACACACCAAATGTATTTATCTACACGCATCTTACAAATGTAAGTAGAATGCTTGTGTAACATAGTTAACAAATCCTCTCATTTGAATTCCCTACTTTTGAAAAGTGAAGCAAATCCTCGCTTATTTCGTTTCTCTTTTGCTCTTGAGTCAGAGTATGAATATTCATTTAGGTGACTTGACCAAACTGGATGAATTGATAGAGCATGCTGCCTACCATCAAGAAGAATTTGGAGACGATTGGTTTGCCTTTTTTCAAAAACACCTAGGAAGCGAGAAAGAAAAGCATTTACACGAAGAACATCCTGAAGAACATGAAAAATTGCCACATCATGATCACTTGTGTTCAACTGTTCTTTCCGTTGTTATTCTGCAAGAAGAAAAAAAATCTCTGAACTTTACCAAGTCATTCTCCAAAGAGAAAAAGACAATCAACTACATCGAACATTATTCCTTTTTAGCGCCAACGGATATTTTTCAACCGCCGAAACAAGCATAGTTTCTAAACCTTCAAATCAATTTGAGGCATTTTCTCATTCTTTCTTAATACATTAATTATGCTGTTGAACTATGCTTACTTCAATTATCAAATTCAGTATACGGAATAAATTTCTGGTACTACTTGGCACGCTCTTTTTAGCCGCTTATGGTTTTTATGCTTTAAGTCAGTTAAAAATTGGCGCTGTTCCCGACATTACAAACAATCAAGTGCAGGTAATTACCACCTCACAAAACCTTTCTACACAAGATGTAGAGCAGTTTATAACCTATCCCATTGAATTGGAAATGGCCAATTTGCCTGGCGTAAAAGAAATACGCTCTATTTCAAAGTTTGGCATTTCTGTGGTAACCATTGTCTTCGATGATGAATTGGGTACCTACCTACCCAGACAACTCATTGCGGAGAAAATAAATGCTGCTGCCGAGCAAATACCTGAAGGATTTGGCAAACCAGAAATGGGCCCCATAACAACGGGTTTGGGAGAAATTTACCAATATGTATTAGACACCAAACCGGGCTATAAAAATCAATATACGGCTAGAGATTTAAGAAGCATTCAGGATTGGTTGGTAAAACGGCAGCTCTCAGGAATAGAGGGTGTGGTAGAAATCAATACTTGGGGCGGATACTTAAAACAATATGAAGTAGCCATTAAACCTTCGCGTTTACTTGCCATGAATATTGGTGTTTCTGAGCTTTTTACGGCTTTGCAAAACAACAACAGCATAGCAGGGGGTAGCTACATTGAAAAGGGCCCCAAGACTTATTTTATACGGGGAGAAGGTTTGGTGAATAGCCTTGAAGACATAGAAGATATTGTAGTGAAAAACAACAATGGCATTCCCATTTATGTAAAAGATGTGGCACATGTTCAATTGGGCCATGCCAACCGTTTTGGCGCCATAACTGGAAATGGAGAAGGAGAGAAGGTAATGGGACAAGTGATGATGCTAAAAGGCGCAAACACTAAAAAAGTGATTGAAGCCGTAAAAGAAAGAGTAGTCGAAATAGAATCTAGCTTACCGGAAGGGGTTTACATTAACCCTTTTTTAGAACGCAGCCAGCTGATTGCCAAAACCACTGCTACCATTGAAGAAAACCTGATTTTAGGCTGTTTGATTGTCATTTTTGTGGTGGTTTTAATGCTAGGAAATTGGCGTTCAGGCTTATTGGTGGCTTCCATTATTCCCCTTTGTTTGCTCTTTGCTTTTAGTTTAATGCAATTTTTCGATGTAGATGCCAACCTCATGAGTTTGGGTGCCATTGACTTCGGAATTATGATTGATGGTGCAGTCATTGTAGTGGAGTTTGTTGCTTTTCAAATGGCTTCAAAATCACATGAATTAAACACCTTAACAGGTAAAGCTCTACAACAAAAGAAGGATGAAATCAGTCAAAAGGCTTCTATAAAAATGATGAAATCAGCCATCTTCGGACAGTTGATTATACTCCTTGTCTTTATTCCTATTCTAAGCTTGCAAGGCGTTGAGGGAAAAATGTTTAAACCCATGGCCTTAACCTTTTGCTTTGCCCTAATTGGTGCCATGATTTTATGCTTTACTTATTTGCCAGTAATGGCATCCTTGCTGCTAAAGCCGAAACAAGAACAAAAGGCGGGACTTTCAGAAAAAATCATGAACAGCATCCAAAGAAAATACACACCCATTTTGGCGTGGAGTCTCAATCATCAAAAGCAGGTATTTGGATTGGCAATAATACTATTGGCTACTGCAATTTTTAGCTTTAGTCGCATGGGTGCTGAATTTGTTCCCACCTTGGATGAGGGAGATTTCGTAATTCAACCCATTTTAAGAACGGGAACTTCTTTAAGTGAAACCATTGAAGTGTGTACAAAAATAGAACAAACGCTCTTGGATCACTTTCCTGAAGTAGAGCAAGTTGTCAGCCGCATTGGAGCTGCTGAAGTGCCTACAGATCCCATGTCGATGGAGGAACCCGATGTTATTATTACATTAAAGGACAAATCCGAATGGACATCTGCCAAATCAAAAGATGAATTGGCTAATCTATTCAAAGAAAAGGTGGAAGAATTGGGTGTTGGTGTGGAGTTTACACAACCCATAGAAATGCGGTTTAATGAACTAATTACCGGTGTGCAATCTGACATTGCCATAAAAGTTTACGGAGAGGACATTGAATTGTTGAATACCAAGGCTCAGCAAATTAAAAAACTCATTGAAGGGGTGAAAGGTGCTGCTGATATAACAGTTGAAAAAACAGTGGGATTACCTCAAATCAAAGTAGATTATGATCGGAGCAAAATAGCACGCTATGGTTTAAATATTGCCGATTTGAATCAATTGGTCAACCTGGCTTTTGCAGGTGCTACAGCGGGGGTGGTATTTGAAGGTGAAAAGCGCTACGACTTGGTACTTCGTTTAGACGAAAGTCAGCGTAAAGATTTGAACCATGTGCGTAATCTGTATGTGGATTTACCAAATGATGAAAAAATTCCTTTGCGGGAATTGGCAAACATTGATTATAGCGAAGGAGCAGCCATGATTTCAAGAGACAATACAAGAAGAAGAGTGGTGGTGGGAGTAATGGTTCGCGAAAGAGACTTACAGTCGGTAGTGGATGATATTCAGGGCATACTAGCGGAAAAACTGAATTTGCCTCCAGGCTATAATTTACAATTTGGCGGTCAGTTTGAGAATTTACAGTCAGCGAAAGCACGTTTGTGGGTAGCTGTGCCCATTGCCTTGCTGTTGATTTTTATCATTCTCTATTTTGCTTTTCATTCTTGGAAAGAAGCTGTGCTAATCTTTTCGGCCATTCCTTTAGCTGCGGTGGGTGGTGTTTTTCTCTTGGCCCTGCGCGGTATGCCTTTTAGCATTTCAGCAGGAGTTGGCTTTATTGCCCTTTTTGGCATTGCAGTGTTGGATGGTATTGTGTTGATAGAGCAGTTTAAAGAACTAAAAGAAAAAGGAATCTTGAAAGGTAAGGAGTTGATTATGCAGGGCACCAAAAACAGACTACGTGCAGTGATTTTGACTTCCCTTGCAGCTTCTTTGGGCTTCCTACCCATGGCTTTGTCAAGCTCTGCCGGAGCAGAAGTTCAACGACCTTTAGCCACCGTAGTAATTGGGGGCTTACTTTCAGCTACCATACTTACTTTATTGGTTTTGCCACTCCTGTATGCGCGCTATGAACTCGGGCTTAAAAACGGGAAAGGCAAGAAAATGACTCCACTAGGTCTTGTTTTGGCTTTCTTATTCCTAGGTTCATTTTCAGCGAAAGCACAAGAACAAAGAAGCTTAAACTTTGAGGAATTACGCCAAGAATGCTTGCAAAACAACGGCTTAATCAAGGCGGAAGCCTTAGATGTAGAAAGAGAGAAAGCCTTGCAACGAACTGCTTTTGAGTTAGAAAAAACAGCTGTTTACTATGGCTACGATGAAAACAATTTAACCCCTGATAATCGAGTCTTGAATGTTTGGGGTATTCAGCAAAATATTGCCTTTCCAACGCTTTATGGAGCACAAAAACAAAGAAATAAAGCCCGTCAAAATTTGGCAAAAAGCAATTTGGCCTTGCGAAAATTGGAAATAGAAAAAGCCTTGGCTTTGGCTTATCAAAATTACTTGTTGACGGAAGAGCAAGCACAGCTTTATGCACATTTAGACAGCTTGTATCGTGCATTTAGTGAAACGGAGGAACGCAAATTTGAAAAAGGGGAGAGCACCTACTTAGAAAGCCTTTCAGCAAAAGCCAAACAGCAAGCTTACAGCTTAGAAAAGAAAAAAGCA
>CAJXFJ010000039.1 GCA_913052515.1 uncultured Flavobacteriales bacterium
ATTAAATCTTCCTTCATTTATAGCTTTTAAAACCACATCAGTAAAGGGGTAACTAGCTTCACCTTCGTTTGATAAACGATCAGGAATAAGAAACAATACAGTTGCTTTATTAAGTAATTGAATAACAAAACTTATCCCTAGTACAACAACTCCAACGATTCTAATTTTATCATTTTTCCAAAGATTTGCAGCATGAAGGGCTAAAATACAAGCCATCGGAATAAGATATCTGGGGCCCCAACTATACCCTCCCCACCAAATAAAGTAAGAAGAAATTAAGAGGAAAAGAGCCAAACTATTGATTAGTACAGGGTCTTTTATCAGTCTGCGGCCTTGTGATTTACTCCAATTTAAAATATAGAAACCCAAAACTGGAAAGAACCATAACAAGCCCATATATGGACTTAAAAGCAATCCATATAAAGATTCTAAACTTGGAATACTGAATCCATAATTGTTTTTTATCCCTTTGCTAAAAGTTTCAAAATCAGTGTAATAAAATATAAAAGTAAAGGGGTTTCCTGTTAAGGAATAATTATACCAAGCATAAATCAAAAGTGCGGGAGTAAAGCCCAACCCAAAATGCAAAAGATGTTTCCACCTTTGGTCTGATTTTAATAGAAATAAAGGTAATAAGGCGGCGAATAAACCAAGTGTATATTCTGAAAGAAAAGCAAATGCACAAAATAAACCACTAATCCAAGCCTTTTCTTTTTTCTGGATAAAATAAACAGCAAATGCTAAACAAGCGCCAGAGAAAATGTGATTAAAATAGGTGCCTGCATATGTAAATAAATAGGTTCCAAAAAAAGTTAGTGAGATTAGTATTGGCTTAAATTTAAAATCAGGGCTTGTTTTAAAACTAAAGTAGGCCATGAGAACAAATGGAAGTGAGGAGCAAATAACACTACCGATAAATATGATTAGACTAAGTTTAGTGTACCATTTTGGTGCTCCTTTAAATTGCTTATCCTGATATTTCCACTCTTCTATACCAAACTTGGCTAAAGTTTGATAAAAAGGAATAGTTATTAAAGTAGGAAGAGGAGCTTTGTCGGAATAATATTTTTCATCAACCTTACTCTTATCTAAGCTAATTTGCTCATAACGACTTATTTCAAGAGTTCCTGTTTCATAATAAGTAAGAACTGGAAGTGCTCTTGAAATTGGATTTGGAGTATGCCAAATATCAATATAGAATATGGAAAAGAATAGCAAGCCAAGTCCAAAAAGCCAATAAAAGCCTTTTGCTTTTGGTGTGTTTGAAAGTTGTTTTTCCAACGCTTAAAACTCCCAATTATATTGATCTAAGTTTAAAAGGCTTTTTTCCAACAGCTTTATAGAAGCGTCAATATCACTTTTATGTGCCATTTCAATAGATTGATGCAGATGTCTGGTAGGAATAGAAACAGCTCCGGCAATTGCCCCCCCTTCATTCATTCGTTGAATTCCTGCAGTATCAGTTCCACCTGCTGGTAAAATCTCATGTTGCCATTTGATTTGATGTTTTTCAGCAGTTTCTTTCATATAATCTACCATTCTATAATCGCAAATCGTAGAAGCGTCCATAATTTTAATAGCGGCACCTTCACCAAGCTTGGTAATTTGCTCATGAGCTTGTGCACCTGGTAAGTCATAAGCAATAGTGGTGTCTAGTCCAAAGCCAAAATCAGGTTTGATATCTAAGGCAGAAACATTAGCTCCACGAACACCAACTTCTTCTTGAACTGTAAAAACCCCATAAATATCATAAGGTACTTCTTGATTTTTGAGATTTCGTAGTGTTTCTATGAGTACAAAAACTGAAACCCGATTATCAATGGATTTGCAATTGATGCAATCACCCATTTCAATAAAATTGCTGTATCGCGTAATTGGATTTCCAATTGAAACTAATTTTTCAACCTCTTCTTTCGGCCTTCCAAGGTCAATAAAGTAATCCGTTATTTTCGGGTTTTTGTTTCTTTCTTCAGGGCTCATAACATGTATGGGTTTACTTCCCATTACACCTACAACATCTTCTTTTCCATGAACGATTACCCTCTGTGAGGTTAGTGTTTTTGGATCAAACCCACCTAAGGTATGAAATCTTAAAAAGCCCTTATCATCAATATGAGTTACAATAAAGCCAATTTCGTCCATGTGAGCTCCAACCATCACTTTTTTGGAGTTTTTACCTTTTTTTATGGCATACACATTTCCCATATTGTTGATTTTTACTTCATCAACAAGGGGTGAAACTTCTTTTATAACTAAATCTCTGATTCTTTTTTCGTAGCCGGGAGCCCCTGCTACTTCACAAATTGATTTAAAGAGTGATATATTCATATGGACGGTTATTTATTTGACGAATGTAATAAAAATCACACTCTAACACCCATGACGCATACATCATCTATTTGCTCAGATTCACCTTTCCAATCGATAAAATTTTTATTTAAAGCTTCTTTTTGTTCTATGGAGCTCAAGTGAGCAATTCGCATCAGAAGTTTTTTTAATCGTTTCGTCATAAATTTCTTGTCTTTTTCTCCACCAAATTGGTCTGCATATCCGTCAGAAGTAAGGTAAATCATATCATTCTTCTGTACCTTAATTGTTTTTCCTTGAAAGGCTTCCATACTATCATCTTCATGTATCGTGCCTACAGTAGCAATATTTGGGTTAATCGCATACAGCACAGTACTATCATCTTCAACAATTTGGTAATCGTCCAACTTTAAGCCAATATCTAGTGTTGTTTTTTTTGTTTTTTGTCTTACTAGGTAGAGTGGCCGGCTAGCACCAGAGTATTGTAAGTCATTTAGTTTCCTATTTAGCTTACAAACGGCCATATCCATGCCGTCTTTTGTTTGATTTTCATGTTTTTCATTATCAAAATAATTCATGGATGAAAAAACATAGTTATTTGCTGATTGAAGTATAAAACTGGGTTTTCGGTGTTTCTTAGTAATTACTGCATCTTCAATTGCGTTAAGGGCTAGTACACTCATAAAAGCTCCTGGAACACCATGTCCTGTACAGTCAATCACAGAAAAGATGTTTTCAATGCCTCTTTTTGACAGTACTTTATGAGTCCAATAGATATCACCACTAACAACATCTTTTGGAGAAAATAAGACAAATCCATCTTCAAGCTGCTTTTGAAACCTTGTAAAGCTTGGTAGTAAAGCTTGTTGGATTCTCCAAGCATACTTCATTCCATCCACCAAATCTTTATTTTTTTGGTCAGTTTCAGCTTTTTGGACCTCAAGTTCTTCTTTTTGTTTTTCTATTTTTTCTGTTTTCTCTTTAAGTTCAATTGTTTTTTCGTCTACTTTTTCCTTAAACAAATCAATGTATTCAACAATCTCATTTTCTATTTTTTTGAAATTGTTCCATAACACTCCAACTTCATCACTAGATTGTTTTAGGTTGGTATCTAACCTTGCTGTAAAATTGGTATTCACAAAGTAGTTAATTTGACTACTTAAGGTTGCTAATCGTTTCGTGAATATGTCAGAAATTCGGACACTTAACCACATGGCTACAATAAGATATAGACCCCAGAAAACTAAAATTGAAACATTTAGATTTTTCAGTAACTCGCTCTGATGAAATTCACTTTCTTGTTTCAGATTGTGAAAAGCATTTGTTAAATAGGTGGTTTTTAAATTGAGTTTGTGTTTAAAACCTGAATTTGCTTTCAAACCAATAATTCGCTCGTAAAGTGCTATTTGATTAAAGAGGTGTGCATATCGTTGAAGTATTTCAATGATATACTTTTTTCGATTGGAATTTTGAAAATATTTTTGTTCAAGCTTAGTCTGTACTTGACTAACAAGTGCTTTGTGTTTTTCTAAGTAAACCGGGTCTTGTCTTAATATATAATCTTTTTCATGCCTTCTGAGCATGAGTACATCCACTAAGCTGATTTCAGGAATGTCTTCTAACTTATGTATTGACTCTCTCATCTCTCCTTCAATTCCAAAGTTTCTAAATCCTCTTTTATGGATTGAAGCCAGCATTTGCGAATACAAGGAATCAAAATGCAGTAGTTCTAGCTGTATGTGATTTAAGTCTGTTTGAGAGTATTTTGCAAGCAGCGGGTTTTGTTGTAATTGGTTTATTTGTGCTTTTAGCTGTTTGAAGTTTTGTTCATAAGTATCTAGAAAGTCACTCTGGTTTTCAGCATAGTATCTCTCATTAGTTGTTTCAAAATTGAAAAAGTTCTCTTGCTCTTTGAAACACTGAAGCAAGAGAATTTCAACTTCATTAAGTTGATTGTTAATACTTGAAATTTTTGATTTTTTCTCATAATAGTTAGCGGTGTACATGGCAATGAGTACACTAACCACTATAAAAGTAGCAAAGATTAGGATTAACTTGCTTTTAAGACTATTCAGCACAAACTTCAGACTTGGTCTACAAAGCTACCTATAGCTTTTCCTAGCAAATCAATTCTATTATTAAGAAAAAGTAAACTTCTACGAACTAAGGGAATTAGACGACCAATTCACTTTGTGATTAATCCACATAGCTCAATTTTACCATGTTAGATTGCCCTTTTTCATTAATGGGCATACTGGCAATATTGATCATCAAGTCTTTTGAATTTAAATAATTATTCTTTTTTAATAAATATTTAATATCAGCAATCGTATGGTCGGTGCTAACGAATTTGTCATAGTAAAACCCTCTTACTCCCCAAACAAGACTCAATTTATTTAATAATGAGTGATTGCCGGTAAAAGCGAAAATTCCTGCTTTTGGTCTAAAACTAGATATTTTAGCTGCTGTGTAACCCGAATGAGTCATGGTAACTATAGCTGCAGCGTTTGTTCTTTGAGAAAGTCTACAGGCATTGTAGCAAATGGAGTCTGAAATAAAGCGTTCTTCATTTAGTTCAGGCGGGAACTCATGATGGTATATAATTTCAGTTTCTTCTATTTGTTTGATAATCTTTGTCATGGCTTTTATTACTTCAACGGGGTATTTCCCAACCGAAGTTTCAGCACTTAACATAACGGCATCAGCTCCATCTAAAACGGCATTAGCAACATCATTTACCTCAGCCCTAGTAGGACTAATGCTTTCGATCATGCTCTCCATCATTTGAGTAGCAATAATTACTGGCTTAGCACTTTTCAAGCATTTCTTTACTATTTCTTTTTGCAACAAAGGCACCTTTTCCATTGGAACTTCCACCCCCAAATCACCTCTAGCTACCATAATGGCATCTGTTTTTTCTATGATATCATCAATTTCTTCAACAGCTTCAGGCTTTTCTATTTTAGCAACTATTCTAGAGTTTTTACCTTCACTTTGTATGATATGTCTAAGCTCTATTAAATCCCGTGCGTTTCTTACAAATGATAAACCAATCCACTCGAAGTTTAATTCGAGTGCTAGCATTAAGTCTTCACGGTCTTTTTCAGTTAAGCTAGGAAGTGAAATTTTTGTATTTGGTAGGTTTACACCCTTTTTGGACGAGAGTTTTCCGCCGTTCAAAAACTTTGCTTGAACTTCTGATTTTTTATTGGTCGAGGTAATTTCTAAAGCTAACTTTCCATCATCAATTAAAATACGTTCTCCCTTTTTAACATCCTTTGGAAATTGTTGATAGCTCATATAAACCTTTTCTGAATTACCTTCAGTTGGTTCATTTAAAAAGGTGATAATATCATCTTTTTCAACCTGAACAGAACCACCTTTGATTTCTCCAATTCTAATTTTAGGCCCTTGTAAATCACCTAAAATAGCAGTGTGAATATTTTCCTCTTTATTAATTTCTCTAACTCGTTGAACGATTTCTCTAATTTCTTCATGCTTTCCATGCGAAAAATTAATACGAATAACATTTACTCCTTCATGAATAATGGATTTGAGTATGCTTTTGGCTGCAGTTGCTGGTCCAACTGTGGCTACTATTTTGGTTTTTTTATCGTTTGTCATCAAAAAACTAAATTTTCCTTAGACTTCAATTGACTAGTGTCAA
Organism: uncultured Flavobacteriales bacterium; assembly: GCA_913052515.1. The sequence continues at coordinate 5,975 of CAJXFJ010000039.1, forward strand.
TAAGAATGGTTGTTAATACAGATTTTATTTTTGAGATTTTTCTTGATAAATCTTCAATTTCATTGTTTACGATGTGTCCTTTAATCATTAAAAAATAATCAATTTCACTTTCTTCAGGAATAAGTAACCCTAATTCTCCTCTATTTCCAATTAAGTAGAATTCTTTCAAAGATTCTTCGTCGTGAAACTTATAAAATGGATAGGTTTGTTCATTCCCTTTAATATAGATGCTAAAATTCTCCTCTTTAACCAGGTCTAATTCAATATGTTGGTTTAATTCCCAACATATTCTATAATCTTTAACATGGCTACAAATACCTATTAACTGAAAATCATAATCATCTTCAAATTCTAGTACAAGTTTTGCCATTTCTATTCCTCAGTTCATGTCAAATTTAGCGAATGAAATTAAGTCCAATTTTAGCTTGTTGTTAAACTTTACTGTTGTTTTCAAGAAAAAAGATTTTTGCGGCTTCTTGTTCTGCTTTTTTCTTGGAACTAGCCTCACTTTTAGAAACAACCTTTTGATTTATAAAAAGAATACATTCATAGTACTTTCTATCTCCACTTTTCTTTTCTGTTAATTCATAAGAAAAGGTTGCATTATTCTTTTGGCTCCATTCAACCAACTTACTCTTAAAGTCATTTTCTTGTAAAACTAGTTTGTCAATGTCCACATAATCGGAGATTACTTTTTCAATGACAAATTTTTTACAAACTAAATATCCTTTATCTAAGTATATGGCACCAATTAATGCTTCAAATGCATCACCATAAATTGATTTTGACCGACTAAGATTAGCCGATGTTTCAAGAAAGGTATCCAATCCTAAATCAATACTTAATTGATTTAAAAAGGCTCTACTCACTAGCTTTGATCTTACTTTCGTTAAAAATCCTTCTTCTTCAAAAGGAAAACGGTTAAAGAAGTAATCAGCCACAATGGCTCCCAAAATTGCATCGCCAAGATATTCTAAACGTTCGTTAGAAAGAATTTCTTCTTCACGCTCATTTAAAACAGACTTATGTGTGAAAGCCTGTTCATACAAATTGATGTTTTTGGGATAAAATCCTAGAATTGTTTTAAGTGTTCGATTTTTACTTTTATCTGGGAGTAAAAAATATCGAATGCCTTGAAACAAGCTCAAATATTAAATCTTTTTGAAGATTGTTGAAGCGTTATGTCCACCAAAGCCAAAGGTATTACTCAAGGCTGCTTTAACCTCTCTTTTTTCAGACTTATTAAAGGTGAAATTCAATTTTGGATCAAAGGCTTCATCATCCGTAAAATGATTAATGGTTGGAGGGACTATTCCTTCGCTAACCGCTTTGATACAAGCAATAGCTTCAACTATACCTGCTGCACCTAACAAGTGACCAGTCATGGATTTTGTAGAGCTAATATTCAATTGGTAAGCATGTTCACCAAATACTTCTTTAATTGCTTTAGCTTCAGCAACATCACCTAATGGGGTCGATGTTCCGTGAACATTAATATAATCAATGTCACTAGCCTCAAGACCTGCATCTTCTAATGCATATTTCATCACATTTCTAGCTCCTAATCCTTCAGGATGTGGCGCAGTCATATGATGAGCGTCAGCAGAAAGGCCACTGCCAGCAACTTCTGCGTATATTTTAGCTCCTCTTGCTAATGCGTGTTCATATTCTTCTAAAATAAGAGCTCCACCACCTTCTCCTAAAACAAAACCGTCTCTGTCTTTATCAAACGGCCTAGAAGCAGTAGATGGATCGTCATTTCTTTTGGATAAAGCATGCATCGCATTAAAGCCACCAATGCCCGCTTCACTAACTGCGGCTTCAGAACCTCCACATACACAGGCATCCATTTTTCCTAAACGGATATAAGTTGCTGCGTCTATGATAGCATTTGTACTAGAAGCACATGCTGAAACGGTGGTGAAGTTAGGCCCACGCAGACCATATTTAATTGAAATATGGCCTGGGGCTATATCTGCAATCATTTTTGGAATGAAGAAAGGATTAAACCTTGGAGTACCATCTCCTTGTGCAAAGTTGATGCACTCTTCTTGGAATGTGGTTAATCCACCAATTCCTGCACCCCATATTACACCAAAACGATCTTTATTGACTTTTTCAAGGTCAATATTAGAATCTTGCATGGCTTCATCAGATGCAACCATAGCATATTGGGTAAATAAGTCTAGCTTTCTTACTTCTTTGCGGTCAAAATAATTTTGAGGATCATAGTCTTTTACTTCGCAAGCAAATTGCGTTTTAAACTTAGAAGCATCAAAGTGTGTAATAGGGGCAGCACCGCTTACCCCATTAATTAATGCATTCCAAAAATCCTCAACACCATTACCCAAAGGAGTAATTGCGCCAATCCCGGTAACTACTACTCTCTTCATTTCCATAAGAAGGAAATTATTTTGTGTTTTCTTCGATGTAGCTAATTGCGTCTCCTACAGTAGCAATTTTTTCAGCTTGATCATCTGGAATAGCAATGTTGAATTCCTTTTCAAATTCCATGATTAACTCAACCGTGTCTAATGAATCGGCACCTAAGTCGTTTGTGAAACTTGCTTCAGGAGTTACTTCGCTTTCTTCAACTCCTAATTTATCAACGATAATTGCTTTTACTCTTGATGCTGTATCTGCCATTTTATTTAGTTTAGATTTAAGCTGCAAAGAAAATTGATATTCACTCAAAATCAAAATTTATTTTCATTCAATATTCAAACATGATTTCATTTAATTCTTTGCGCTTTAATAAAGGCACTTTACAATCATTTTCCGGATAACCAACCGGAATCAATAAAAAGGGTTTTTCATTTACTGGTCGTTTTAAGATTTTAGACAAAAAATTTAATGGACTAGGTGTATGAGTCAATGACACTAAACCTGCATGATGAATTGCTGAGAGCAAGAATCCGCAAGCTAAACCAACAGATTCATTCACATAGTAGTTTTTTTGTTTATCTCCATCAATCAAATCATAGGTTTTCTTAAAAACGATGATTAGTGCAGGGGCAATCTCTAGAAATGGCTTTTCCCAATTGGTATCAAATTTTTCTAAATCCTTTTTCCATTCCTCGCTCATTCTTCCATTGTAATTTTCATATTCCTCTTTTTCGGCTGCAGCTCTAATCTTCTTTTTAAGGTCTGGAGATTTTACAACACAAAACATCCAAGGCTGTTTATGTGCTCCTGAAGGTGCTGTTGATGCGGTTTGAATAACTTTTTCTAATAATCCATCAGGGATTTGCTTTGAAGAAAAATTTCTAATAGATCTTCTTTTGTTCATTAGCTCATAGTATTGTTCTCCCTTTAAGATTTGTTCATTTGTTTCCATTTTTAGAGGGTTAAACGAAATAAAACCATTCGATAATTCTTTTTTTTGTTGTGCCATGGGAATAAAACTAACTTTGAATCTGAACTTTACTTATGTCTAAAATAGCCATTTTTGCTTCAGGAGCAGGTACCAATACAGAAAGGCTTATTCATTATTTCCAGCAATTTAAGGCAAATAATTCCATAGAAATTGGCTTAGTTGTTTCGAATAAAACAAATGCCAAAGTCTTGGATATAGCCTCTAAAAATGAAATCCCAACGAAAGTATTTTCTAATAGTCAGTTTGAAGATGGCATGGATGTATTCAATTCTCTGAAATCCAATTCAATTGATTGGATTGTCTTAGCTGGCTTTTTAAGAAAAATACCACTTAAATTAATAGAAAATTTCCCTAATCGAATTTTTAA
>CAJXFJ010000040.1 GCA_913052515.1 uncultured Flavobacteriales bacterium
AAGCTCCAATATCTCCACGAGCCTTTTTGTTGAAAATAGATTGAACAACTATGATGGCTGAATCAACTGTCTTTATGAGGTCTTCAGCCTTACGCTTTAAGGGGGCTATTTGTTGGTTAACGGCTTCAGTTAATGATGCTTCAATTTCTGAGTCTAAGGTATCTAAATTTTTAAGTAGTTCTGTTGAACGCCCCAATTGTAAATCAACTGATTTTGATCCTAAAATATCAGAACTAATGATTTTAGCTTTGGTGTCTTTTGGCAGATTAAATTCCTTTTCGGCAACTGAGAAATGAACCATTAAACGCCCGGAGTTATCAGGCATAAAATTAATTGACTCTACTTGGCCTACTTTAAACCCATTGATGATAACCGGATTTGACTTAGTCAAACCATCGACGTTTTCATATACTGCATAAAAATGTCGATTCTGATCAAAAAGATTAGTTCCTTTCAAGTATTGAGCTCCCCAAATTCCCAAACCAATCGTAATAACAACGAGCAATCCTATTTTTACTTCTTTCCGAATTTTCATCGACGCTAAATTAATTAATTCTCACCCTTTAGAAGTTTAACCGCTTCACCAACAGCAATTCTTTTGCCTTCGTAAAATGCAATGATAAACGCATCATTAAACCCATGTTCCCTTGCTTGATCTTGCAACTTGGATGCTTCAGTCCAAGAAGATTCTTCACCGTAAGTATATCGATATAGACCTCCTGCTTCATAATAACTAACACCTTGCAGTCCTTTAAAGTTTGAAGGTTCAGGGTCTATTTTATTAGTGGTAGTTGCCAATTGTACTTTAAACACCAATCCTTCTTTTTTAACATCTCTATTTTTTCTAGAAACTTTTGGCTTGGAGGAGTTTTCTTCTTTGTTTAGCTCTTCATCAGATGGCTTTTCGTCATCATTAACCAATACTTTTGATTTTGCCTCTATTTCTTCCTTATACTGTCTAAAAGCCCGAAATATTGCAGAGGCCATATAGTCTTGTCCCACTTCAGACATTAAAAACTTTTCTTCTGAGGCATGTGTTAGAAATCCTGTTTCAATTAATACAGAAGGCATTGTTGTTTGATGTAAAACCCAAAAAGGGGCCATTTTTACACCCCTATCTTTTCGCCCTACCCTTTCTCTAAATTGCTGTTGAACCAATTCAGCAAAGTGGATACTTTGTCCCTGAAAAGCACTTTGCATTATGGTCATTGCTATGTATGACTCGGGAGAATTGGGATCAAAATTTTCATAGCGTTCTTCGTAGTTATCCTCCAAAAGAATCGCTGCATTTTCACGTTGAGCTGCCTTCAAGTTTATTTCGGTTTTGGCATTACCCATTACAAATGTCTCTGTACCAAAAGCAGAAGGACTAGCCGCGTTTGCATGAATACAAATAAATAAATCTGCCTGATTTTGATTTGCAATCTTCGCTCGCTCATCCAACTCTAAAAAAACATCAGTTTTCCGAGTATAAATTACTTCCAGATTTTCAAACTTCTCTTCTAAATAGGCACCTAACTTTAAGGCAATTGCAAGAGCAATATCTTTTTCATGACTATTGGCCCCTAAACATCCGTAATCTTTTCCACCATGACCAGCATCAATTACCACTTTGTTAAGACTTCCAAAAAATTCTTCTTGAGTTTGAGCCTGAATATTAACGCTTGCCTGAAACACCAAGAACAACAGCAGAACAAAAGAGAAGAGTTTCATTTTTTTCAATTCAGTATAACAAAATTTTATAGTTAGCTTTGCGTTCGATTCCAAGAATGGTGTTTTACACAAAAATAGCATTATAAGGTCGCTGCCAATGTCTTTTATTTCACGGGTTTTCATCCTGTCGATGTTAATAACTATAATCGGCAATTCTCTTCTTTTAGCCCAAGGCAAAACTGATTGGAATGAGTCATCTGTTACCATAGATAGCGCCAGTTTTAAACCCATAGACTCCAGCAGTGTAATTACCGATTCTTTAGTGGTTAATGACAGCACCGAAAGCAAAGTTGATACCACAATTTCTAAAGACGCCATTACCTCTAAAGTAGACTATCAGGCAGAAGATTCTATGCGTTTCGACTTAAGTATTGAAAAAGTGTATTTGTACGGAAATGCTCAAGTTAACTATGAAGACATTCAATTAAATGCCGCCTATATTGAAGTAGATCTCAGAAACAACACGGTAGTAGCCAATGGACTGCCCGACAGTACAGGAGAGTTGGCAGGCTTACCCGTTTTTAAAGAAGGAGCTCAAGAGTATCAAGCAGGTAAAATGACCTATAATTTTGACACTGAGAAAGGAAAAATTAGCGAGGTAAAAACCCAAGAGGGAGATGGATATATTAAGGGTAACGAGGTGAAGAAAACGGGCGAAGATGTCATGTATATTCGGAATGGTTATTACACGACTTGTAATCTTGATCACCCGCATTATTCTTTGGCCACTTCAAAACTTAAAGTAATTCCGAAAGACAAAATTGTGACTGGTCCAACTGTATTAAAAATTGGCGATGTTCCAACTCCGCTTGGCTTACCTTTTGGATTTTTCCCAAACAAAAAAGGTCGTTCATCAGGGATAATTATACCAACTTATGGAGACTCAAGAGCTTATGGATTCTTTTTAAGAGATGGAGGATTTTATTGGGGAATCAGTGACAATATGGATGCAAGTTTTACTGCCGACATTTACTCTTTAGGAAGTTGGGGCGCAAAAGTAAATTCCAGATATAAGAAGAGATATGGCTATAATGGCAATGTAAACTTAAGTTATGCTAAACTTTTAAATGGGTACAAAGAATTTCCAGATTACGTGGAAAGTAATGAGTTTTTTATTCGATGGAATCATAATCAAGATACAAAAGCAAGACCTGGTGGACGATTTTCAGCCAATGTAAATATTGGAAGTAGGAACAACTTTATTAACAACCTCAATAGCTTTACGCAAGATTATTTAACCAATACCTTCCAATCTTCAATTAGCTACAATAACTCTTTTCCTACAAAGCCTTACAACTTAACCTTAAGTGCGAGGCATAACCAAAATACACAAACTGGTGCCTTCAATTTAACTTTACCAGATGCGGCATTCAATGTTTCTAGATTATATCCTTTTAAAAAATACAGTAAGATTGGCACTGAATGGTGGCGAAGTGCCTACCGAAATTTTGGAATAAACTATTCTGGTACAGCGACGAATCAGCTTTCAACAAATGACACCTTATTGGCTCTAGATCAAGTTAATAAACTAAGTCAGGATTTTAGACATGGGATTAGACACAGTGTTCCGGTAAGCACTTCTTTTAAACTCCTTAAATACATGAATCTAAACCCTTCGGTTAACTTTTCGGAAGTATGGGCGTTTGAAACTTACAGAAGGTCATATGATGACGAGCTAAATCGAGTAACCATGGATACCGTAAGTGGTTTTGAACGAGGAGCTAGTATCAATTTCAATACCGCCCTAACTACCAAGATTTATGGCATGTACCAGTTTAAAAAAGGCCCTATCAATGCCATTCGACATGTCATGACTCCTCAAGTTTCTTTTAATTACCAGCCTTCGGTTGTTACTGGAAGAAGAAGTTATCAAGATGCTAATGGAGTTCAACAATACTATAACATTTTTAATGGGACGGTTTATGGTTCTCCAGAAAGGCAAAGAAGCGGTCGTGCCGGTTTTAGTTTATTGAATAACTTAGAAATGAAAGTCAAGTCTAAAAATGATAGCTCAGGGATTAAAAAAGTGACCATTTTTGAAAACTTAGGATTTAGCACAAACTATGATTTTAATGCAGACTCTTTAAATTGGGCTCCTATAGCCATGAACGGAAGAACTCGAATTGGTCAGTATATGGCTTTTCAATTTAACGGTAGTTTTGACCCTTATGGCATTGACACCTCAAATGGCTTAAGCCGAAGAGTTAATGATACTTGGTCATCGCAAACTGGAAAACTATTAAGACTTACTAGTGGATCAGTCGCTTTAAGCTTCCGTTTACAAGGGAACAATAAGAAGAACGAAGACAAAAAGAGTAAATACGGCACTGAAGAAGAATTAGAGCATATCAATGCCAATCCTGAACAATATGTCGATTTCAATATTCCTTGGTCGTTAAGTATGAACTATAACATTAGATATAGCAAACCCTATTATGAAGAAACGATAACCCAAACTTTAAATTTTAGTGGCGACCTTTCACTAACTGAAAACTGGAAAATTGGATTTAACTCTGGTTGGGATTTTGAACAGCAAGATTTTACATACACTTCACTTACTATAAACCGAGATTTGCACTGTTGGCAACTAGCCATTAATTGGGTTCCTTATGGACCTCGCCAAAGCTATATGGTGACTTTAAACGTAAAATCACCTGTACTTCAAGATCTTAAGCTAAATCGAAGAAGAGATTATTACGATATCATAAACTAAAATGGCTAGTGTAACAATCGTCCAACAAAGAACTTAGAGAGGTTTGAATATTGAAAAAAAGGAATTACCTTTGCCCGCTCAAATTTTTAATTATTTATTATGCCTACAAAGATTAGATTACAAAGACATGGTAAGAAGAAATATGCTTACTTCCATGTAGTAATCGCTGACAGTCGTGCCCCACGAGATGGGAAGTTTATTGAAAAATTAGGTACGTATAATCCTAACACTAACCCAGCAACTATTGATATCGATTTCGATAGAGCATTGTATTGGGTTAAAAGTGGTGCTCAGCCAACTGACACTACTAGAGCTTTACTTTCTTACAAGGGTGTTCTTTACAAAAGCCACTTAGACCGTGGTGTTACTAAAGGTGCTTTTTCTCAAGAAGAGGCTGACAAGCGATTTGAAGATTGGCAAAATGCCAAAGAAGACAAAATTCAGTCTAAGAAAGACAAATTGACTACTGATAAAGAAGCTGAAGAACAAAAACGTCTTGAAGCTGAAAAAGAAGTCAATAAGAAAAAAGCAGACGCTATTGCAGCTAAAGTTTCTGAATTAGCAGGTGAAGCTACTGAAGCGGTAGAAGAAGCTGTTGAAGGTGCAGTTGAAGCCGCAACTGAAGTAGCTGAAGAAGTGAAAGAAAATGTTGAAGCAGCAGTTGAAGAAGTAAAAGAAGCAGCTACTGAAGACAGCAAAGAAGAAGATAAAAAAGAAGGTTAATTCATTCAATCAATGAAAATTGATGAGTGCTTTTACCTAGGATATATTGCGAAAGCAATTGGAACCAAAGGGGAGTTAGCGTTTAAACTAGACGTTGACTCCCCTTCTTCGTATACCCAAATGTCATCTATTTGGGTACAAATACATGCTAAAGATGATGAACTTGTCCCCTTCTTTCCAGAACAAGCTCAACTTATCAATAATGGGAATTTGAGAATAAAATTAGAAGGGGTTAATTTTCAAGAAGACGCAAAAAACTTAGTTGGCAAATCTCTTTTTCTTCCACTAACTGAGCTTCCTGAATTGAAAGGAAATCAATTCTATTTTCATGAAATTACCGGTTTTGAAGTAGAAGACATTCACAAAGGTAAAATTGGCATAGTAGATAAAGTTTTAGAATATTCTACTTCTAATTTATTATCTATCAAATACGAGGATAAAGAAATTCTCATTCCCATTTCAGATGACACTATTATTGAATTGGATAGGAGCAAAAAGCTACTTAAAGTAGAAGCTACTGAAGGCTTAATAGACTTATACCTTGAAGGCTAATCGAAAACCATTTCGATTTAAACAATTTGAAATTTATCAGGATCAATGTGCCATGAAAGTAGGCACTGATGGTGTTTTACTTGGTGCTTGGACGCAAACAAATAAAGCCCAAAACATACTAGATATTGGTTGTGGTACAGGATTAATTAGTTTGATGCTCGCACAAAAGACAAGTGCTTTAATATTAGCATTAGAAATTGATAAAAATGCAGCAAAACAAGCTGACGAAAATTTTCGAAATAGCCCTTGGAAAAGTCAATTGAAGATTGAAAACATAGATTTTCAGAGCTTTTGGAAATTGGAAACTCAAACATTTGACTTAATTGTCTGCAATCCTCCTTTTTTTAATGCTAAACAAAGTGAAACCTCAAGACAAAGAGCCCGACAAAATGAAAGCCTTCCTTTCGAAAACTTATTTGAAGGTGTAAACAAAATGCTAAGCAAACTAGGTCGTTTTAATTTGGTGGTTCCAATTTGGGAAGAAGATCGAATCATTGAGCTTGCCAAACAAAATGAGCTATTTCTTTATGAAATCTTAAGAGTTCGGGGAAACCCAAAAAACGAAATAAAGCGAATTTTGTTATCCTTTGGAAGTACTTCACAAAAAGTAAAAGAAAACGAATTAACCATTGAATTGGCGAGAAATCAATACACGAAAGCGTATCAAAAACTAGTAAAGGATTATTTAATCATATTTGAATGACATACAAAGAAATTAGTGAGCTAATTAAAAGCAGACAAAGCCTCTACCCTGCTCAAATGGATAGCAGTAAAACCATAGCCGAAGAAGACATTTGGAAATTATTAGAATTGGCTAATTATGCACCAAATCACAAACGAACAGAACCTTGGCGATTTACTGTTTTTAGTGGAGAAGCTAAAAAAGAGCTCTTTCAAGAATTAATTCGCATTTACAAAACAAAGAACACAGCAGAAAACCAAAACCCAGCTTTGATTCAAAAGCTAGAAGATAGAGCAGACTCCCTTTCTCACATCATAACAATCTCAGTAAAAAGAGATGAAGAAGAACGAATTCCTGTTCAAGAGGAAGAGTATGCCGTAGCTTGTGCCGTACAAAATATGCTTTTGGCTATGGATTCTTTAAACATCGCTGGCTATTGGGCTACACCCAAAATGGTGTTTACTGAAGAATTTAAAAGCTTTCTTGAACTAGGAGAAAAAGATGTTTGCATGGGCTTCCTTCAATTGGGAGTTAAAAAAGCGAATTTGGAAATTCCTATTAAAAGCCGACAAAGTGCTATTCAATCTAAAGTAACTTGGAAATAATTGAGTTTATAAAGCCGATTAATTAATCATCTGCTCCAAAAAGCTACCAACAAAATAGGATAACGTAGCTGCAGCTGCACCCAAAAATAAAGTTTCAACAATGGAACGAATTCTTGAGGTCTGAGCTACATATGATTTTATCCAACCTATGCCGATAAAAGCCAAAGAAGTTAGGGCAATACTAATTTCAAATGTGTGCGTTATTCCTTTCTCTTGCGTATAATCCCAGACATAAACACTTAAAGGAATCAATCCTACCAAAACAAAAGCGAAAAAGGTCATGGCGCCCATAGCAAAAGGCGATTTGTCAGCTTGAGTCATGTTCAATTCCTCTTTCATCATCACTTCTACCCAGCGATCTTTATCGGCGGTAATCACCTCAACAACTTGCTCTAGCAACTCCCCTTCAAAGCCTTTTGCTTCATAAATTTCTCGAATCTCTTCCTTCTCTTTTTCAGGTAAGTTGTCTACTTCCCAATATTCAATTCGTTGATGTTTCTCGTAGTTTTCTTTTTCAGATTTATTAGACAAATAACTTCCGACTGACATGGCAAATCCATCTGCGATTAAGTTGGCAAAGCCCAAAATAATAACCACAGAAGAATCTAAATTTGCCCCTGCTGAGCCGGCGACCACGGCAAAGGTGGTTACACTGCCATCAATACCACCATAAACAAACTCTCCAATGTAATCTTGCCATTTCGAAATCCAAGAACTCTCTTGATGTAGATACTTCTCTTGATGTCTTTTATCTAAATTTTTAGAAAGCATAATTAATTTCCCGCTTCAGCCCTTCAATAGCTACTTCAGTCGGCAATTTATCTGTTTTACCTACTAATTCTAGAATAAACTGGCTCAATTCTACACCACTTGCTTCATCGTTTAGTTGTTCGGAACAAGAGTTAATCACTTTTATAGTTTCCTCTTTGGATGATTTTACCATATGCCAAACTTTTGAAGAAATGTAAAGCTGTTGCGCCATATTGTGTTCATATTCTGATCGAATGGCCGTTAGCATTTTTCCTTGTAATTCTCTTGCTGACATGCCATTCTGATAAGTTCGCATAACCAAATTGCTTAGGTTAATACGCTCTAAATATAAAATGACACGCTCATATGCTTGCAGTCTAACCGGAGTTACCAACTTCAAATTATCGGTGCGATAACGCATTTCCAACTTCTTTTGCTCATTCTCCATAAAATTCTGCATAATAAAATACACCCCAACAAACACAATGGCTGCTGGTAAAACATATTTAAGAATTTCAAGTGCTACTTCCATGTTTTATTTTTAAGCCAAATTTAGTGATTCATAAAAAGCATTTTCTTCCTTTTTCAAATTATTAGTTTTGCCAACCTAAAATCAAATCAAATGAAAATTTCGAAACTGGCTTTTTTTGTATTTGTAATCGTTTCAACTCATGGAGTTACAACTGCTCAAACAACGAAAGGTGATGTATTAATGCAAGGTAATTTTAGTTACATAAGTACAGATGAGCAATATAATCCTCAAGAAAATGAAGCCAATAAACAATTGTTAATCAATTGTAGAGTTGGCTTTTACACTAATAAAAATTTTGTGATTGGCTTCGGTCTAGGTTACAATAACACAGATGTATCGGGCTTAAGTTATGTTGACCCAAGTCTTTCTTACCGCTACTTTTATGAGGAAAAAGTTGTAAACTATTATCTCTACACAGCTTTTCAAAAAGCCCTTTCATCTAAGCTTAAAACCAATATTAGTGTGGATTTTTCTTTAGGCAGAGGAAATTATAATGAAAAATTTAATCTTCTTCGTGTAAATGGCAGGGTAGAACCGCAATCAGCAGACGTAAGATCCACCTCATTTATGATCAGACCAGGTATTTTTTATTTTTTAAATGAAAGATGGATACTAAATATCAATTATGCGCAAATTGGATTAAAGAGATATATTTATGAATTTGAAAATAATGAATTGGAAAATGAAGAGTTAAGAGCTAACTTCAACCCTGAAACACTTAGCTTTGGACTTGCATTCTTGTTTAGCAAGAAAAAAGAATCTTAATTTATTCAATATGCAACACGTATCTCAAAGGATAGCCAATTTATCTGAATCTGCTACCATTGCTATGGCTCAGAGAAGCAGAGAGTTAAAAGCTGAAGGAAAAGACATTATCAGTTTAAGTTTGGGTGAACCTGACTTTCACACTCCTGATTTTATAAAAGAAGCAGCCAAAAAAGCCATTGACGAAAATTTTACGCAATACACGCCCGTTCCAGGCTATCAAGAACTTCGAGAAGCCATTTCCAAGAAATTTAAACGTGACAATGGTTTGGATTACTCAGCCAACCAAATTGTAGCATCTACCGGAGCCAAGCAGTCTATTGCCAATGTAGTTTTAAGCCTTGTCAATCCTGGAGATGAAGTGATTTTACTTTCACCATATTGGGTGAGCTATGTAGAAATTGTAAAAATGGCCGAAGGCATTCCTGTATTTGTAGAATCAAGTATAGAAAAAGACTTTAAAATAACAG
>CAJXFJ010000041.1 GCA_913052515.1 uncultured Flavobacteriales bacterium
TTCTGTTGCTATAAGTGCATCAATTAAGCTTTTTGGAAAATCTTCAAACTTAATTTCGGTTCTATTTTGAGCATAAAACTTTCCAATTAATTCATTGTTTTCGCTGAAAACTAAACTTGCTGTTTCATGCTCAATACTTTGAAGTTCTTTTTTGGAGGGAATATGCCCAAAGCCACCTAAATATAAAATGCCAAAGAATGTGGCAATACCGATGATGATGGCTAAGAGAATAAGGGAAGCTATTTTAAGAAACTTGAGCACTGCAGTTGATGATTTAAGGTTGTGTTTGTCAAGATACGTTTACAATTAACTTTTGTTGTTTAATACAAGGAAAAAGCCCGCTACCGCTCTATGAGCTTTGGTAACGGGCTCCAACCAAACCAAACCAAAAATTACTTTTAGTTGTCTATTAATAAGACAATTAAACAGCAGTATTGTTTTTAAGAAATAAAGTATTTGAGAAATAAAAAGAGAAGCTGAAATTTTACTCTTCTTCAATAAGCCATAAAGCCTCTTCAAGCTCACCTTTGGCTTTATTATCTTGTTTTTCAGTTGCCAGTTTAATTCCTGTGCTATATATTTTTTGTGCTTTTGTCAGTTTATCTTGAGCCTCGTAAAGTTGTCCTAATTTATAGTAAGCACCTAAGTAGTTTGGATCATGTTGAATTAAGCCCTCAATGATTTTGATGGCTTCTTTTGGCTTTTCTGCTTTTTCGTACTCCAAGGCAAGTGCATAAGTCAAAAAACTATCCTTTGGATCTGTTTTTAGCATTTTTTTAATCTCATCAACTCTACTCATTGCGCATTGGATTTTTCTTCTATAAAAGTAACAATTGCAGTCAATTCTGAGGGATTAAACCAATTTATTTCAGCATCTTTTTTAAACCATGTAAGCTGACGCTTCGCATATCTTCTGCTATTGACTTTTATTTTCTCAACCGCTTCTTCAAAGGTAAGTTTTCCTTCCAAATAATTGAATAGTTCTCGATATCCTACGGTTTTTAAAGCATTTTGATCCTTATATTTAAGTACCGATTTTACCTCATTTAGCAATCCAGCTTTAATCATTTGGTCAACTCTTTGGTTGATGCGTTCATAAAGTAAACTGCGATCCATTTCCAAGCCAATTTTTATAATCTGAAAGGGTCTTTTTTTACCTTCTCCTTTTCGAATTGAAGAATAGGGTTTGCCGCTAATTAAGCAAACTTCAATGGCTCTTAAAAGCCGCTTACTGTTCTGTAAATCAACTTTATGATAAAAAACAGGGTCTAATTCTAGTAGTTTATTTTGTAGCGCTTTTATTCCTTCTTGCTCAAAAAGCTCATTCAATTGCTTTCGAATAGTTTCATCAGAGCTAGGCATTTGGCTATCAAAACCTTTGGTAACCGCATCAACATACATACCTGAGCCACCACAAAGAATTACTTTTTGATGTTTTTTAAATAAGTGGTTAAGTAAGTCAATTGCTTCATCTTCAAAGTCGCTTGCATTGTAATCCTCTGCAATGGATAGGTTATTGACAAAATGATGTTTGGCTTGTGTTAGTTCTTCTAAGGTTGGCTTGGCTGTTCCAATGCTTAATTCACGAAAAAATTGCCTTGAATCAGCAGAAATGATTTCCGTATTAAAATGTTGTACCAATTTTATGGCAAGTGATGTTTTTCCTATTGCTGTGGGACCAACAACTGAAATGAGCGTATGATTTGAATGATTTTCAATCATAAATATTCTTCATAATCATCTAAGGATTCAAAATCATCTCCAAACAATTCATCATCCTCTTCTTCTTCAAATTCATCTCCTAAAATAGCATTCATTAAAATGCTTTCAGCATCATCACCACATAGCTGTTTCTCATTCTCATTGGGTGATTTACCATGTTTGTGTATCACTTCAATTTCATCGCTTTCTTCTTCAGAAATATGAAAAGCTTCTATCTCAAATTTCCATTCCTTCAAGTAATCGTAGATATAACTCAATGAATCACCTTCTTGAGTAAAAACTTCGCCCACTGTTGCTTCATTCATGAGTTTGGCTTTCGCATCATCTGAAATTTTTTCAAGTGTATATTCGGCTAAAGCTTCCCAATTCTCATCTGTTTTTAAAAATGAAGCCATTTCTCTTCCTTTAAAATCAAAGGCATTTAATATGGCATAGTGTAGTTCTTCAAGGTTTTTTGATTCTGCAACCTTTAAATCTCTAAAGATCAGTTCATCACTTTCTAGAATTACTTTTAAACTAATCTGCTTCATGGTATTTAATCGTTAATTGGAGATAAGCCAAGTTTTGCTCCTACTTTTATCATCAGTGATTTAGCTTGCTCTTTGTTGTTCTCAATTTCCCCATCTAATATCGCTTCTCGAATGGCATTTTTAATGATTCCAACTTCTTTAGAAGGACTGAGGTTGAATGTTTTCATAATCGCTTCTCCTGAAATGGGAGGCTGCCAGTTTCTCAAATGATCTTTTTCTTCAACTTCTTTGAGCTTTTGTTCTACCAATTGAAAGTTTTTCAAGTAGCGTTGAAGCTTTTTCTCATTCTTCGTTGTAATGTCCGCAGAACATAATAACATTAGATCTTCAATATCATCTCCTGCTTCAAACAACAATCTCCTTACGGCTGAATCTGTAACCGTTTCCTTAACTAAAGCAATGGGCCTTAAATGCAATTTGACCAGTTTTTGAACATACTTCATTTTATGGTCTAAAGGCAACTTTAATTGTTTAAAGATTTTAGGCACCATACGAGCCCCTTTATCTTCATGCCCATGAAAGGTCCAACCTTGTTTTTTATCGAATCGCTTGGTAGCTGGTTTAGCAATATCATGCAATATGGCAGACCATCGCAACCATAGATCATTGGTGTTTTCAGAAAGATTGTCTAAAACCTGTAACGTGTGATAAAAATTGTCTTTATGACCTTTTCCATTTCTAAAATCCACCCCATGTAAGTTTACCATGTCAGGAAAAATGAGATGCAACAAACCACTATCGAATAAAATTTTAAAACCAATAGACGGTTTTTCTGAAAGGATAATTTTATTCAATTCTGCACTTATGCGTTCTTGGGAAACGATTTTTATTCTATCTTTTTCTTTTTTAATGGCTTCAAATGCAGTCGGGTGAAGGACAAAATTTAATTGAGTAGCAAACCTAACTGCTCGCATCATTCGCAAAGGGTCATCAGAAAAAGTAATGCTTGGCTCAAGAGGAGTTTTAATGGTTTTAGACTGCAAGTCTGCACGACCATTAAAAGGGTCAATTAATTCTCCAAAATGAGATTCATTCAAGCGAATGGCCATGGCATTTATGGTAAAATCCCTGCGATTTTGATCGTCTTCTAAATTGCCATTTTCAACAATTGGTTTTCTAGAATTTCGTTGGTAAGACTCTTTGCGAGCGCCTACAAATTCAATTTCCCAATCTTGGTGTTTAATCATGGCGGTACCAAAGTTTTTAAATACTTGAACTTGGCCCTTAATATTTAGAACTTTTGCCACTTGTTTCGCTAATTCGATGCCACTACCAATGGCAACCACATCAATGTCTTTTCCGCCTCTATTTAGAAAAATATCGCGAACGTAGCCACCAACCACGTAGGTTTCTAAACCGATTTGGTCGGCTGCTTTAGAAATGGCTTTAAATATGGGATGTTGAAGATGTTCCTTCAAAAGTGAAATTTTTAGCAAAGGTAAGGCTTCGCGCTTATTTTCTGAGAATTTTAACCTCTCCATTCTGCGCAATTCGAATAATTTTTGAGGGCTTGCCACTCATTTCTATATCAGAACTGTAAGGGAAAGTAAAGTCAACTTGATTGCTAATGGCTTTGTCGATAAGCTGAAACTCTAAAGGGCTTGGTTCTCCAGATAGGTTTGGAGAGGTTGAAACAATGGGTTTTCCGAATTTCTGTAGGATTTGATTAATTGCGCCTTTTTTAACCATTCTAACCCCAAGGCTTCCATCTGCATTTAAAACATTAGGGGCAACAAAACGACCTTCATCCATAACAATGGTTAAAGGACTGTCACTCAAATCCACCATATCCCAAACTACACCGGGAATGTCTTTAAAACATTGGTTCATCATCCGGTCGCTGTTGATTAAAACAATGAAGCTTTTTCCTTCATCCCTTCCTTTGATTTGCTTTATTTTTTCAACAGCTTTTTCATTGCTTGCATCGCAACTTAAACCATAAATGGTATCGGTTGGTGAAAGAATGACATCACCATTTTTCAAATGTTCAACTGCCTTTGTTATCGCTTCATTTTGATTCATTTTGCAAAAGTAAGCAAGGAAATATTCAAGGCATGGTTTTGGTTATTATAAAGTCAGACTTAAGTTTGTATGGTGCGGAATTATCTATTTCATTTATTCATTCATCTTTTTGTGTTTACAGCAATTGGTATTGCTCAAGAAAATGCAAAAAATGATAGCACGTCTACCGTTAAAACAACTGTATTTAATGGAGATACCATTCCTTTGTTTGATTTAAAATTGGTTCCTATTTACGGTCCAGTGGAATTTAAAAGCGAACGTGAAGAACGGAAATACGGAAGGTTAAAAAGATATGTGGTAAAAGTTTATCCGTATGCAGAAGTAGCCGGTGAAATGCTTCGATACTTTGATGATACTTTAAGGTCGTTTAAAACAGAATATGCTAGAAAGCGATATTTAAAGAAGGTTGAAAACCAATTGAAAGAGGAATTTGAAGGAGAACTGAAGAAGTTAACCATTAAGCAAGGAATCATATTGGTGAAACTCATAGACCGTGAAACTGGAAATACTTCCTATGAGTTGATTAAGCAATTGCGTGGCTCTTTTTCAGCTTTCTTATGGCAGTCATTAGCGCGATTATTTGGTTCAAACTTAAAATTGGAGTATGACCCACAAGGCGATGATTGGATGATTGAAGATATTGTACTTCGGATTGAAAGTGGACAAATACCTTATGAAAAGAGAGAAAGGAAGATGTGAGTTAAGTTTTGCTTAAAGGATGCAAATAATAAAGCCTCACTTTTGTGAGGCTTTTTCTATTTAGTTACGCTAATGATTACTTGAATGAATCAGCAACAATTAAATCTTTGGTACCATGACCGTATGAATAAAATCCTTCTCCAGATTTAACGCCTAATTTTTTGGCAGTCACCATATTTACCAACAATGGACACGGTGCATACTTCGGATTTCCAAAACCTTCGTGTAATACGTTTAAGATAGATAAGCAAACATCTAATCCGATAAAGTCAGCCAATTGCAAAGGTCCCATTGGATGAGCCATACCTAATTTCATAACCGTGTCTATTTCTTCAACACCAGCAACACCTTCAAACAAAGTGTAGATTGCTTCATTAATCATCGGCATTAAGATTCTGTTTGCCACAAAACCTGGGTAATCATTTACTTCTACAGGAACTTTGTTCAACTTTTTAGAAGCTTCCATAATGGTATTCGTCACTTCATCAGAAGTGGCATAACCTCTAATAATTTCAACCAGTTTCATTACCGGAACCGGATTCATAAAGTGCATACCAATTACCTTATCTGGTCTATTGGTAACTGAACCAATTTTAGTAATAGAAATTGATGATGTATTTGAAGCAAGAATCACATGCTCCGGGCATATTTTATCAAGGTTTTCAAAAATCTTTAGCTTAATGTCAATGTTTTCGGTAGCTGCTTCAACCACTAAATCAACTCCATCAACCCCTTTTTCCATTTCGGTAAAAGTGTTTAGATTATTTAAGGTGTTGTTTTTGTCCTCTTCTGAGATTTTCTCGCGGCTCACCATTCGATCTAAGTTCTTTTCGATGGTTTTAACTGCTTTATCTAAAGCATCTTGAGAGATATCGATTAAGGAAACAGCATAACCAAATTGAGCAAAAGTATGGGCAATTCCATTTCCCATGGTACCTGCTCCAATAACAGCAACTTTATTCATTTGAAATTTCTTTTAAATTAGGATTGCAAAAATAAAGATAGGGGGTAGGCTTACAAAACTTATTTTCCGCTTCCGCGAAGAACAATTAATACGGTGTATATCAAAATCTTAAAATCAACCAAAAGTGACATGTTCTCAATGTAAATAATGTCAAACTTTAAACGTTCAACCATTTGATCTACGTTTTCAGCATATCCATACTTAACTTGTCCCCATGAGGTAATGCCAGGTCTCACTTTTAGTAAGTGATTGTAATGCGATGCTTTCTCTACAATTTTGTCAATAAAAAATTGTCTTTCTGGACGAGGTCCAACCAAAGACATGTCACCAATTAATACGTTATAGAATTGGGGGATTTCATCCAAACGGGTTTTACGCATAAAGCGACCAAACTTGGTAATCCTTGGATCATGGTCGCTAGACAAAGCAGGACCATGTTGCTCTGCGTTCGTATACATGGAGCGAAACTTATGAATCATAAATGGTTTGCCATGAATACCTATTCGCTCTTGTGAAAAAATGATAGGACCTTGAGAAGTGAATTTGACTATAAGTCCAACAATAATAAATACAGGACTAAAAACAATTAGCACAAAAAGTGCAGAAAGAATATCGATAGTTCTTTTAACCGTTTGCTGCCATGCGGGCATTATTTCTCGGTTGATGATAATCAATGGTGCACCAAAAATAGAACTCATTCTAACTGAACCAGAAAGAATATCATACATGTCCGGAATTACCTTAATCAGAACATCTAAGCCTTCCAATTCACTAATGATAGCCTCCAAGCTCTCATGCTCCGAAGATTCAATGGCTATAATGGCTTCTTCAACTTTGTTCTCATCTACAATTTTGCGGAGTTCTTTAGTATTTCCTAAAAAAGGCAAATGGTTTTCTACCAAGTAATCCTTTTGCTTGTTTACCCGAACAAAGCCAACAAATTTATTTCCATAGGATTTTTGCTCTCCTTCCATTTCTAAGAATAAATCCACGGCCTTTTGGCTAGAACCTATGATAATGGTATTGAAACCAATTTTTCGATTTTGAACTTTATAAACTGTACGGCTAGTCAGTATAAACCGAAATGTATAGGTAAGAATAAAGTGAAAAAAGAGGATGTATAAAAAGGATAAATAATAATCCTTATAGGTATCAATTTCATCATCGAGAATAAAAACGAAAAAAAGCAGTAAACAACCCAAGACAGAAGTAGTGAGGGTTTGCACAAACTCTTTTAATCTAGATTTGCGATAAACTTTTTGGTAAAAGCCCGACGAAGCGTATAGGATAATCCAAGCTATGGGGATGAGAATTAGCGCAATGAAGAAATTCTCGTTAAACTCAACCGGAATCTCATAGCCAAATTTAGATGGTTCTAGATAAATTTTTCGAAATCGATAAAATAAAGTCCATGCAATAGCAGCTGCAATGAAATCTAGAAAGATATACTTAAACCGTTGTAAAGCGCTATTCATTAAAAATGGATCAGTTTTACATTATCTAAATACAACCAACCTTCTTCACCAAGTGGTTTTGAAAAACCGATAGCTATGTTAAAATTGTAAGCGGCAAAAAGGGTAGAAAAAACAGGCCCGAACTCTACATAAACTTTGTTCCAAGTGCTTCTTGGTTTGAAGTTGATTACAGGATACTGAGCGCTTTGATCATTGGCATAAATACTTATGGTTATGTCGTGTGAACAATAATAATTCATTTCTAAATAAACCGCAGATCCATTGGTTGGAATTGCTGAAAATGTTGGAGTATAGGCTTCAAACAAATCCATACTTGCATCTAAATAGGCAACGCCAGAAGCATTTCCTTCAAAAACAAAATTTGGTTGGGTTGTTCTTACTAAAGTCGTATCGCTATTTGAACGATAGTTAAAATTGATTCCGCTTTCAAAATCTTCTCCACTCCATGGTGAATCATAAATGGCATTATCGGTATACTCAACCACAGGAGTAATCTCAAGTTTTTGTTCAGGAAGTAAAGTAGTATCTAAAACATACAATTCGTAGAAAGGATAAATTCTACGGTCAGTGGATAAGCCATTTTCAAAAATTCCTCCTCCAATTTGTAATTTCACATTGCCAGTATTTTGAATTGGAATTGTAGCAGGCAGTTCAAAAGCACCTAATAATCGACTTCCCTCATACACCCAGGCATCTTTAATATTATCACTTGTTGAGCCTTGTGAAGGGTCAGTGCTTTTCACCACAATATCGTTGATGGTAATAAAAGCAGGAACTGGTGCGGCTAAATCATCATCTTCACAAGCGAATAGAGAAGAAATCAGCAACAGAAAAAATAACTGTAAAGATTTGGTCATAGGTTGAAATTTGCACAACTCGATTGTGCAACGCTTAAATGGATAGCATTATTGTATTAAAGAGCGATATTTTCTTTGGTTAAATCCAATTTCTCAATAATTCGATGTGCAACATCCAAAGCATTAAATCCATCGTGAATAGTTACCAATGGGGTTTTACCTTGATTAATTGCGTCGGCAAAAGTACTCAGTTCATCTAAAATAGCATTATTGTTTTCTACCTCCGGTTTTTCAAAGTAAATCTGCTTATGTCCTTTGCCTTCACCTAAGTCAATAGTAACCGATAAAGGGTCAATTTCACCTTCAACATGAGAGAGTCTAACTACTTCTGATTGTTTTTCTAAGAAATCGATAGAAAGGTATGCGTCTTTCTGAAAAATGCGAGTCTTGCGCATATTTTTAAGCGAAATACGACTTGCGGTTAAATTGGCAACACAACCATTGTCAAATTCAATTCGAGCATTGGCAATATCTGGATTGTCGCTTACCACAGCAACTCCGCTTGCACTAATTCGTCGAACATTGCTTTTTACAATACTAAGAACAATGTCTAAATCGTGAATCATTAAGTCTAGTACGACAGATACATCGGTTCCTCTTGGGTTAAACTGAGCAAGTCGGTGAGTCTCTATAAACATGGGGTGTTTAATAAACTCTTTGGTAGCAGTAAAAGCAGGGTTGAATCGCTCAACATGGCCAACTTGTACCTGTACATTGGCTTCTTCTGCTAAATTGATCAACTTTCTAGCTTCTTCAACTGTATTGGTAATTGGCTTTTCAATAAAAATGTGCTTCGACTTTTTAATGGCTTGAACTGCGCAATCGTAATGAGAAAGAGTAGGGGTTACAATATCAATTACATCAACTGCATCTACTAATGCTTCAATACTTTCATACGCAGGAATTTGATATTCTTCAGATGCTTTTTGAGCAGCTTCGGGGTTTGCATCGTAAAAACCAACCAACTCATAGGCTTCTATTTGCTTTAATAGCTTTATGTGGATTTTACCTAAATGACCTGCGCCAAGTACACCAATTTTTAACATCTGCTCTTTTTTTACAAAAGTAAAGTAAACTTTAAGTGATTAAGCTTGCTCAAGTCCTTGCTTTGTTAACATTAACTTGGGGAAAACCACCCA
>CAJXFJ010000042.1 GCA_913052515.1 uncultured Flavobacteriales bacterium
ATGATTCAAGTGGCTTATTTCAAATACACCAAAAAGAAGTTTGGTGAAGGAAGGCGTGTGTTTTTGATGGCCCCACTGCATCATCATTATCAAAAGAAAGGATATCATGAATCTAAAATCGTTTCTCGTTTTTGGATTGTAGGTGTCATGCTTGCCATTCTTACCATAGTAACCTTAAAGCTTAGATAGAAAATGGCAAGTACTGAAATAGCCATACTTGGAGGAGGAGAAAGTGGAGTAGGAGCGGCTGTTTTAGCTAAAAAAGAGGGTCTTGTGCCCTTCGTTTCTGATGCAGGAAGTATCAAAGCAAAATACAAGGAGGTTCTTACAAATTATGCCATTGAATGGGAAGAGAATGGTCACAATCGGAGTCGAATTTTAGCTTGTGAAGAAATTGTAAAAAGCCCTGGTATTCCGAATCATATCGAATTGATTCAGCAAGCTGAGAAAACTGGAATAAATGTGATTTGAGAGATTGAATTTGCGTATCGCTATTGTCAAGGTGAAATTATTGCAATTACAGGAAGCAACGGGAAAACGACAACTGCAAGTTGGGTTTATCACATGCTGAAAAAAGCAGAGCTTAATGTTCAGCTTGTAGGAAATGTTGGAGACAGTTTTGCGCTTTCAGTTGCTACTAGTTCTGCTGATTGGTATGTGCTTGAAGTGAGCAGCTTTCAACTGGATAACATCAAAGATTTTAGAGCTAAAATCAGCATGGTTTTAAATATCACCCCAGATCATTTAGACCGATATGAATATAGCTTAGAAAAGTACGCAGATGCTAAGCTTCAAGTTGCTGCAAATGCTAAAGCTGGTGATGTATTTATCTATTGCGCAGATGATAAAGTGCTAGAAGAAGCTATACGAAGAAATCCGAACCAAGCGAACCCCATTCCATTTAGCATAAAAAAAGTGCTCTCAGAAGGAGCATTTGAAGAAAATGAAAATTTAAATATCCATATAAATAACAACCATTTTATTATGTCAATACATGATTTAGCCCTACAAGGCAAACACAATTTGTACAATTCCATGGCATCTGGAATTGCAGGTAGAGTTTTAGACCTACGAAAAGAATTAATCCGTGAATCACTTTCTGATTTTCAGAACGTAGAGCATCGTTTGGAAAAGGTAGCAAGTATACATGGTATTGAGTTTATTAACGACTCGAAGGCTACCAATGTAAACAGTACTTGGTATGCTTTGGAGAGCATGGCAAAACCAACCATTTGGATTGTTGGTGGTGTAGATAAAGGAAATGACTACGGTGAATTAGCAGAGCTTGTAAAAGATAAAGTGAAAGCCATCATTTGTTTAGGAACAGATAATGCCAAAATAATTGATGCTTTTAAAGATGATATTCAAATTATAGAAGAGGCACATTCTGCAAAAGAAGCAGTAACAAAAGCTTATGAAATTGGTGCAAAAGGTGATGCCGTTTTGCTATCACCCGCTTGTGCGAGCTTCGATTTATTTGAGAACTATGAAGATCGAGGACATCAATTTAAAAGTGCAGTAAGAGCGCTTTAATTCTATGCAGATAGTTTATAAATACATTAAAGGCGACCGTGTTATATGGGCGGTTTCTCTTTTGCTGGCAATATTTTCTGTATTGGTTGTTTACAGTTCTATTGTTACGCTTGCCTATAAATATCAAGGCGGAAATACCGAATACTACCTTATCAAACACGCAGTAATATTGGGTATTGGCTTTGCAATCATGTATTTTGCGCATAAGTTAAACTATAAGTACTATTCACGAATTGCCCAAATTTTTCTATTTCTAGCAATTCCACTGCTGTTATTTACGCTCTTAACCGGTACCAGTATCAATAATGCAAGTCGTTGGTTAGTTATTCCTGTGATTAATCAATCCTTTCAAACGTCAGATTTAGCCAAGCTTGCGCTAATCATGTTTCTGGCAAGAATGCTTTCTAGAAGGCAGGAAAATATAAAAGACTTTAACCAAGCTTTTGTGCCAATAATGATACCTGTACTGATTATATGTGGTTTGATTCTGCCTGCTAACTTTTCTACAGCGGCAATGCTTTTTACTACTTCTTTGGTACTCATGTTTATTGGACGAATAAATTTAGCTTACATCATTTCTTTGATAAGTATTGGGGTGGTTTGCTTTGGAATTTTTATAGCTATAGTAATCAATTCGGATTACACCGGTCGTGTTGGAACTTGGAAGGCCAGGGTTGAAAATTTTATAGAAGGAGATGCTCAAGGAAATTACCAAGTTGAGCAGTCTAAAATTGCCATAGCCACTGGAGGAATTGTTGGTAAAGGACCTGGAAGAAGCACGCAAAGAAACTTTCTTCCACAGCCATATTCCGATTTTATTTTTGCCACTGTTATAGAAGAATATGGTGTATTAGGAGGCTTGGTTATTCTATTACTCTATCTTATTTTACTTTATCGAGGAATTATCATTGCTAAAAAGGCGCCTCGAACATTTGGGTCGCTTTTGGCCATCGGTTTGGCTTTTAGTCTGGTCTTTCAGGCCATGATTAATATGGCTGTTGCTGTAAACCTATTTCCCGTTACAGGTCAACCATTGCCTATGGTTAGTATGGGGGGAACTTCAATTTGGTTTACATGTCTGGCTTTGGGTATTATTCTTAGTGTAAGTAGGCAAACCGAACACATAGAAAAGGAGGTAGTCAATGGCTAAGCTCAAGGTTATGATAAGTGGTGGTGGAACAGGAGGTCATATATTTCCTGCTATAGCCATTGCCAACGCAATTAAAAAACAACGCCCAGATTCTGAATTTTTGTTTGTAGGTGCAGAAGGTAAGATGGAAATGGAAAAGGTTCCCGAAGCAGGCTACAAAATTGTTGGCTTGCCAATTATGGGAATTCAAAGAAGTCTCACACTTAAAAATTTGAAGGTTCCTTTAAAGCTATTGAAAAGCATGCGAATGGCTAAGCGCCTGGTAAAGGAGTTTAAGCCTGATATTGCAATTGGTGTAGGTGGTTATGCGAGTGGACCATTGTTAAAGGCTGCTAGTAAAGCTGGGGTGCCAACTTTGCTCCAAGAGCAGAATTCATTTGCTGGTTTAACTAATAAAATTCTAGGAAAAAAGGCTAAGCGGATTTGCGTAGCCTATGAAGGGATGGAAAAGTTTTTTCCAAAAGAGCGAATTATACTGACCGGAAATCCAGTAAGGTCTGAAATGGTGAAGTTGGACGGCAAAGAAGATCGTGCAAGGGAATTTTTTCAATTAGATTCTACAAAGAAAACTCTTTTGATAGTTGGCGGTAGCCTAGGCGCTTGGTCAATAAACGAAGGTGTTGGTAATGCATTAGATAAATGGGAGAAAGAAGGCTTTCAGCTGATATGGCAAACTGGTAAATTGTATCACCAAAAGGCAATTGAACAAGCTAAAGGAAAGGAAGATTGGGTGAAGGTACAGGATTTTATTAAACGCATGGATTTAGCCTATGCTGCGGCAGATATGGTTGTTTCCAGAGCAGGAGCAATTGCTGTTTCGGAATTGTGTTTGGTTAAAAAACCTAGCCTATTTGTTCCATTACCGTCTGCAGCGGAAGATCACCAAACCAAAAATGCAATGGTTTTGGTAAATCGGCAAGCAGCAAAATTGGTGAAAGATGAATTGGTGAGAGAGAAGCTAGCAGATGAAGTCTTAGCCTTAATCAACAATGAGGCGGAATTGCAGAAAATGAGTGCTCAAATGGCCCCTTTAGGCTATCATGATGCTGCTGATTTAATTGCTTCAGAAGCACTGAAATTAATCGAATGAATTAGAACGAAGTGAGTATCAAAGAAGAAAACATATACTTTATTGGGATAGGTGGAATTGGAATGAGTGCCTTGGCTCGTTATTTCAATCAAATTGGAAAAAATGTGTTTGGCTACGATCGTTCTATCACGGATTTAAGCAGGAGATTGCAAGCTGAAGGAATTTCAGTGAATTATATATTAGAAGCAGATGCAATTCCATTCACCTGTCGTGAAAAAGAAAATACCATGGTGATTTATACACCAGCAATTGCTTCTTCAAATCCGATATTAAACTATTTTCAAGAAGAAGGATTCGTCTGTCATAAAAGAGCACAGGTATTAGGTTTGCTCAGCAAAGATTTAAAAACAATTGCTGTTGCTGGAACTCATGGGAAGACAACAGTCTCTTCTATGATAGCATTTATTTTACATGATGCAGGAATAAAAATCAATGCTTTTTTAGGTGGAATTTCTCATGACTTTAGAACCAATTTACTGCTCTATGAGGAAGCAGAATTTATGGTTACAGAAGCTGATGAATATGATCGGTCTTTTTTACAATTGTTTCCTGAAATTGCTGTAGTTACTTCAATAGATGCTGATCATTTGGATATTTATGAAGAGGCGGAAGAATTAACAAAAACATACCGTACCTTTTGTCAGCAAATTTCAAGTGAAGGTGTTTTGTACACTAAAGTGCAACACCTTGAGGCCTTAAACTTACCACCTAGTTTAAATGTGAAATTGTATGGAGAAAATGGTCGTGATATTGAAGTGAAAAACTTAGAAGTTGCCAACGGAAACTTTCTATTTGACTTGAAATGTGGAGATACACTTTTAGATAAAGTGCAATGTGGTTTACCGGGTTTGCATAATGTGGAAAATGCATCTGTAGCCATTGGACTGGCTATTGATTTAGGCGTTGAACCTGAATTGGCAAAAAATGCTATTGCTAAATTTCGAGGAGTGAAAAGACGTTTCGATGTTCACTTGAAACGTTCCGACTTTGTGTATATCGATGATTATGCACATCACCCTCAGGAGATTAAAGCCTTGCTGAGTTCTGTAAAGCAATTGTATCCAGATAAAAAGATTACTGCAGTTTTTCAGCCTCATTTATATTCTCGCACTAGAGACTTTGGAGCTGATTTTGCCAAAGAATTGGCATTGGCAGATGAAGTGATTTTATTAGAGTTATATCCCGCTAGGGAAGAGCCCATTGAGGGAATAGATTCTCGATGGCTTGCCAAGCAAATAGATAAAAAGAATGTGTATGTGCTGCAGAAAGCACAATTAATGAAGCATTTAGAGGGAATAGATGTTGAGCTTTTGTTGACCATTGGTGCCGGAGATATAGATACCCTGATTGAACCCATCATAAATCATTATGAGCTATGAATAAATACCTAAATATTGGTTTGTGGGTGCTTATCGTAGTAGCCTGTTTTTTCTTACTTGGTTTTGTTGGTAGTAAGCAAAGTCAAATGCTTTGTAATGATATTGAGATTCGAATAGATCGAAGTAATGGAAACTTCTTTTTAGAGAAAGAAGATATTTATGCAATGGTCTATCATGAAGCGGACTCTGTCTTAGGAAGTTCACTAGAAGGTATTACTACGGAAGCATTAGAGCATAAATTAAATAATCATCCTTCGGTTTCGAATACGGAAGTTTTTAAAACCATAGATGGTAAACTAGTTATTGAAGTAGAACAAAGAACTCCAATAGTTAGAGTATTTACCCAGCGTGGAAACAGCTATTACATTGATAGTACTGGTCGTTTTATGCCAACTTCAAAAAAATATACAGCTCGTGTTATGATTGCTAATGGGTTTATTACAGATGAGTTTGTACGAATGTCCAACTTAAATGCCCATCAAATTCCTGATAGCCTTAAAAGTCATTCGATGATTGATGAAATTTTCAACTTGGCAGAATACATTCGAAAAGATGAATTCTGGAAGGCTCAGATTGAACAGCTCTATGTTAATAAAGATTCTGAGATTGAATTGATTCCAAGGGTTGGAAATCATAGAATTGTATTTGGAGATGATGTAGATATTCATAAAAAGTTCAATAAGCTTAAAATCTTCTATCATAAAGGCTTAAGCAAAACTGGATGGAATGAATACAGCATTATCAACTTAAAATATGCGAACCAAGTGGTTTGCACCAAACGTTATTAACATGGACGAATCATTAGATGACATAGTAGTAGGACTCGATATTGGTACCACAAAAATTGTGGCCATGGTTGGTCGTAAAAACGAGCATGGAAAGCTTGAAGTACTAGGAATGGGTCGTTCAGAGTCGCTTGGTGTTACTCGTGGAGTGGTTGCCAATATTGAAAAAACCGTACAATCAATTAAAGATGCGGTTGCTGAAGCTGAAAATAAATCAGGGGTAGATATCCGTATTGTTAATGTGGGTATTGCTGGTCAGCACATTAAAAGCTTGCAACATAGAGGGGTTCGTGTAAGAAATAGCTTAGATGATGAGATATCACAAGAAGATATTGATTTGCTAATCAATGACATGTTTAAGCTAGTTACTTTGCCAGGTGAAGAAATTATTGATGTTCTTCCTCAAGAATTTATCGTTGATAATGAGCAGGGAATTAAAGACCCTGTGGGAATGAGCGGAATTCGCCTAGAAGCAAATTTCCATATCATAACAGGTCAAGTTGCAGCGGCTAAGAATATCCATAAATGTGTGCATAAAGCCGATTTAGAAGTTCAAGACTTGATTTTAGAGCCAATAGCTTCATCTGCTTCTGTATTGAGTGAAGAGGAGAAAGAAGCGGGTGTAGTTCTCGTGGATATTGGTGGTGGTACTACAGATGTAGCCATTTTCCAAGATGGTATCATTCGTCATACCGCCGTTATTCCTTTTGGAGGAAATGTAATTACTGAGGATATCAAAGAGGGTTGCAGTATCATTAAAAATCAAGCTGAATTATTGAAAGTGAAGTTTGGTTCAGCATTGGCAAATGAAAGTCAAGAAAATGAAATTGTTTCTATTCCAGGTTTAAGAGGAAGAGAGCCGAAAGAGATTTCTATCAAGAATTTATCACACATTATTCAAGCACGATTAGAAGAGATTATTGAGCATATCTACTATGAAATTAAGAATTCTGGCTATGAGAGCAAACTGATAGCTGGCATGGTAATAACTGGTGGTGGATCTCAAATGAAACACATTGGACAATTGTTTGAATATGTAACTGGCATGGATACACGCATTGGTTATCCAAATGAGTATTTGGCTAAAGGGAATCCTGAAGAAATTACTTCGCCTATGTATGCTACAGGAGTTGGTTTGATTTTAAAAGGATTTGAAAAACTGAATAGACAAAAGGGACAGATAAAAGAACAAGAAAAAGATTCGATTCAATTAAGACAAGGGGAGAAAACAAAGGGTGGTTTCTTGCAAACCATGCTTAAGAAAGGGAAAGAATTTTTTGAAGACGACGAACAATAAGTAAATAAAAAGCGCGATAAAATATAAAATTCAACATTATGAAATTTGATTTGCCCAAAGATCAATCATCAATTATCAAAGTCATCGGAGTAGGTGGCGGAGGAAGTAATGCAGTTAACCACATGTACCGTCAAGGAATTACTGGGGTTGACTTTGTGATTTGCAATACCGATCAACAAGCTTTAGATCAAAGCCCTATTCCAAATAAAATTCAGTTAGGTGCAACCTTAACCGAAGGTAGAGGAGCAGGCTCGAACCCTGAAGTTGGTAAAAATGCCGCTATTGAGAATGTCGATGAATTGAAAGATTTGTTGGAGAAAAATACTCAGATGGTATTTATTACTGCCGGAATGGGTGGTGGTACTGGAACTGGAGCAGCTCCAGTAATTGCACAAACGGCTAGAGAAATGGGCATTCTAACCGTTGGTATTGTAACTATTCCATTTTCATTTGAGGGAAGAAGAAGAAAGCTTCAAGCTGATGAAGGTTTGGCGGAATTGCGTGATAGTGTTGACACTTTGCTAATTATTTGTAATGACAAACTAAGAGAGATGCACGGAAATCTGAAAATTTCTGAAGCCTTCTCTAAAGCAGATGATATATTAACTGTTGCAGCAAAAGGAATTGCTGAAATAATTACTGTTGCAGGGTATATCAACGTTGATTTTGAAGATGTTAAGACAGTTATGAAAGACGGTGGAACTGCCATTATGGGATCTGCAGCTGCTGAAGGTGACCAAAGAGCAACAAAAGCGGTAAGTCAAGCACTTGCTTCTCCATTGTTGAATGATAATGACATAACGGGTGCTAATTACATTTTGTTAAACATTACTTCTGGAGACGACGAAGTAAGTATGGATGAAATTGATGAGATTACTGAATACATACAAAGTGAAGCTGGTAATACAGCAGATATTATTTGGGGTAATGGAGTTGACGAAAGCTTAGCAAATAAAATCAGTGTTACTATTATAGCAACTGGATTTGGTTCGGCTCATCCTGATGATTTACTTATTGATAGAAAACCAGAGAAAAAGGTTATGAAGTTGGATGATGATGTGAAAACACATATTACTCAACCACTGAATAACTCTGAAGAAGAGGTGAAGCCGGTTTCAAATGAAGCAAACGATGAACCTACTTTGAAGACAGATTCACAAAAGAGTTTTGAATTTAATATTCGAAAGGAGGTGAAGCCAGAGCCTAAAAATGATTCAAGTGAGATAAAAAGGTATAGTTTAGACGATGTTATGCCAAGTAATTCTGAACCTGAAAATGTAAGCTCAGATTCTGCTATTGATACAGCCTCTGCTGTAGATAGTATGGAAAGGGATTTGCCAAAAAGGGAAATAGATGAGGAAGAGCAACTTAGAAAAAGTCAAGATCGTATCATGAAGCTTAAAGCTTTAAGCTTGAAAATAAAAAGCCCGGGTGGAATAAATGACTTGGAAAAAGAGCCTGCTTACAAGCGCAGAAATATCAAATTAGACGATACACCTCATTCTTCGGAAAGCAATGTGTCTCGTTATACGCTTGGTGAGGATGAGGACAACAAAACTTCTTTAAAGCAGAATAATTCTTTTTTACATGATAATGTAGATTAGATAAAATTGGTTAATAAAAAGGCCCCATTTGGGGCCTTTTTTATTTTGTAGCTTGTTTTCAATAATTACAAAGACTTAACTTCGTTTTAAAAATATACGTATGTTAAAAGTTCAAATCAACGAAGATATCAAGTTGGCTATGAAAGCCAAGGATAAGCCAAAATTAGAGGCTTTAAGAGCAATTAAATCAGCTATGCTGCTAGCCGCAACTGAAAAGGGAGCAGGGGAAAGTGATGAAGCTGCTGAATTAAAAATGCTTCAAAAATTAGTGAAACAAAGAAAAGACTCAGCGGATATTTATTCGAAAGAGGGTAGAAAAGATTTA
The DNA here is from genome assembly GCA_913052515.1 of uncultured Flavobacteriales bacterium. Next base: position 9,164 of record CAJXFJ010000042.1, read on the forward strand.
GCAGAAGCTGAATTGGTTCAATTAGCCATAATTGAAAAGTATTTACCTGAGCAAATGTCAGAGGAAGAAATCACTGCAGAAGTGAATGCTATTGTTGAACAAACAGGAGCTAGTTCTATGAAAGACATGGGCAAAGTAATGGGTATGGCTAACAAAAAAATGGCGGGTAAAGCAGA
>CAJXFJ010000043.1 GCA_913052515.1 uncultured Flavobacteriales bacterium
TCGAACTTGCGACCTCCTGCTCCCAAAGCAGGCGCGATAACCGGGCTACGCTACGCCCCGAGTTTGTTATCATTTAAAAAGCGGCTTGCACCTCTTTTCTTAATTTTTCGTTCCAAAATTATGGCTTCGCTTCTATTTAAGCAATATTGACTCCAAATTAATTCCCACGGAGTACCTCTTTTGGTAAATTTTTCTCGTCCATTATTATGTCTATCTAAACGATTAGTCAAATCTTGAGTTTGACCAACATAATGTTTCTTTAAAGAACGACTGTACAATATATAAACGAACATTCTGTAGCAGTTTGTTTGCGACCTTCACGCCTATGGCGTGACGCGATAACCGGGCTACGCTACGCCCCGATTGGTATCGCTAAAGCGGAGAGAGGGGGATTCGAACCCCCGATACCCGTTTCCAGGTATGCATGTTTAGCAAACATGTGGTTTCAGCCACTCACCCACCTCTCCGAAGCGGTGGACAAAAGTAAGCAGGATTTTTTAGTTCGTAAAACTAAATTTTACCTTTTTTCATTTTTTTCTAGCTTAGCTTAACATTCAATAAATGCTTAAGCTTGTTTAGTCTTAAAAACCTCAACCATTCATGCTGAAAAAATCTTCTTTTTACTTGATTTTACTTATCTATTTTAGTGCATGTAAGCCTGAAAAGACAAGCAATACCAACACATTAAATATAAGAACAAGCAGCAGCACAAATAATTTAAATCCGGTTACATGTACTTCAAGTTTTTCAAACTACCTCTGTCTACAAATTTTTCAAACTTTATTAGCGTTTGATTTTGAGTCGGAAGAACTAGTTGGAGTTCTTGCAGAGTCAAGTCCTAAAGTAAAGAAGATAAATGACAACTTATTAGAGCTTAGTTTTAAATTGAGAGAAGAAGCTCAATTTGATGATGGAAAACCTATAATGGCAGAAGACTTTATTTTTTCATTAAAAGCTCATTTATGCAAGGGAGTAAACTCCTCTTCTACCCGCTTTTTTCAATTTATTAAGCAAATTGAAAAAGATTCATCAGATTCAAAATCATTTAAAGTCATCTGTGAAAACCTAGGTAATGCTACTCCATTTTATGTAGGTTCTATTTATATACTTGATAAAAGAGTGTTTGATGCAAAAGGCTATTTGGATTCCCTTGACTTGGAATCATTTTTAAATCAGGAAGATGACAGCTTAATGAATTTATTTGCTGAGCAGTTTAACAGTCCATCATTTAGCAACCAAATTAACAATATTCAAGGCACTGGTTCTTATAGAATTAGTCAGTGGAAAGAAGGCCAACAAATTGTGCTTGAAGCAAAAGAAAACTGGTGGGGAAAACAACTTGAAGCTATTCATAGCTATTTCAATGTTAAAAGTAAGAGACTGAGCTATCAAACTATAGAAGATGATAACACCGCTTTAATGGCTTTACAAAGTGGTGAGATTGACTTCTCTACTTCTTTAGGGTATCAACAAGTTGAAAAAATCAATCAGCATCTCATTCCTTTTAATATAGAATCCATTGAAAAAACAGGATATCAATTTATCGGCTTTAATTTAATTCATCCTATTCTTAAACACCTTGAAGTTAGGCGTGCTATTTCTTATTGTACTCCTAGAGAATTAATGCTAAAAAATATTTTTTCGAATCAAGGCAATCTTACTTCGGCTCCTGTATCGGCCAAAGCTTATCAGACTTATTTTGAAAAACAATTCTTTGAATTTAATACAGACTCTGCAAAGTCAGTTTTAAAGCAAGCAGGTTGGAAAGACGCTAATGAAAATGGTATTCTAGATCAAGTCATTGATGGAAACCTTGTTGAATTAACGCTAGACTATGCCTACAATAGTGATAATGAAGAACGTAAATCCGTAGGCCTATTCTTAAAACAAGAAGCCGAAAAAGTGGGGATTCAAATTCGTTTATCTCCTTACGAATGGCAAACCTATAACCAAAAGTTGAGGAACGATGAGTTTGAGATTTTCTATTATGCCTTTAGCACCAATGCGCTTCCTCCTGATCTCAGTCGGACTTTTCATTCAGATGGCATTCAACGAAAATCCAACTTATTTGGCTATCAAAATGAAATCACAGATAGTTTAATTACTGCCATGAAATTTGAATTTGATAAACAATCTCATGACGAACTGTTTATTAAAGCAACTCAACAAATCAATAATGACATGCCCTGTGTTTTTCTATGGAGTTTGAATGAAATTATGGTTTCAAGACCTAATATTTCTATGTCTACCAGTAATTTAAGACCACACTACTGGGCGCCTGCATTTGTTAAAGAATAGAATGGTTACCTATTTTACAAAACGTTTACTTTGGTTTATACCAACTTTGTGCCTGATATCGGTATGCACTTTTTTTCTAATTTGTTTAAGCCCTGGTGATCCATTTATAGAATATCAGAATATTGATGAACTAGAAAAATGGCAAATTGAAGAGTTAATCAGCAAACAAAGAAACTCCTTTGGTTTGAATGAGCCCTATTTCTATTTTAGCATTTTCCGAAAATCTTCGACTGATACAGCTCATCGAATTCATGATTTAAAAGTTAAAAACAGATTACTTAGTCTAGCTTACCAAAGTGGCTCTTGGGAACCTATTCATGACTATTTCAAGGAATTGAAAGTCGCCAATAAAAAAGGACACATCTCTAATTCAACTTATACTAAGCTATTGTTAATTGAAACCATTGATGAATTAAAAAACTACAAGCAAGCACATCCTAACGAAATCTCTCAATCGCCTCCGCTAAGTGACTTAATTGACCAACTGTCTATTTCTAATTTCAGTCTTAACAATTATCTTTTAAGCTTTAAATTCAATGGTCTAGACAATCAATATCACAACTGGATTAGTGCATTTTTAACAGGAAATTGGAGCTATTCCTTGAGAAATCATGAAGTAAGTGGGACCAAAATAAAAATGGCTTTAAACTGGACAATTACATTAAGCATCATATCCATTTTGCTTAGCTTAATCATTGCTGTTCCACTCGGTGTATATGCTGCGAATAATCCAAATAAAACATTTACCAAAGTTGTTAACTATCTCTTTACGGCACTTTATGGAGTTCCAAATTTTTGGATGGCAACTATACTCCTTTTGCTTTTTGCTAGTGGGCAATATTTAAATTGGTTTCCACTTTATGGTATAGGCGAAGCATCCGAAAATCATTCGCTAATTGAGTCAATATCAATTCACGCTCCTTACCTTGTTCTACCAATCATTTGTTACAGCTACGGTTCTCTAGCTTACATTTATCGTCATACCTTCAGCAGTGTATCGAATGAATTAAAAAAAGACTACATCAAAACTGCATATTCGAAAGGTTTAAACTCAAGGTCAGTCCTTTGGAATCATGCTTTTAAAAATGGAAGTCTGCCTCTAGTTACATTATTAGGAGGATTAATTCCTGTTCTTATTTCCGGCTCATTTGTTATTGAATACATTTTTAGCATTCCAGGAATGGGAAAATTAAGCATTGATAGTTTTTTAAGTCGTGACTACCCAGTCATTTTTACTATAAGTATGCTTGGGGCAAGTTTTACATTAATTGGAGTTTTTCTAGCGGATATAATCTATCACTTTTTAGATCCAAGAATTAAATTATATCAGAATAGGAATTAGCACTTAGATGAAGACAAATGGAAAGACATATCGTTTGAGTATCTACTTTTTGTTAAGCATAGCTATAATAGGCGTTTTAGCTCCGCTTTTAGCAAATCATAAACCCCTGCTTGCTAAAAGTGAAAATGGCTATCATTTTCCTTTTCTTCAAGAAAAGCTAAATACCCATTATACTTTTAAAATAAGTGCACCCATACCCTACTCTGCTTCCACAATAGATTACAATCAAACCAAAGCCATTAGTCCATTTGAAGTTCAACAAACAAAGACATTATCTGAAAGACACTGGCTTGGAACTGATCATTTGGGTAGAGATGTTTTAGCTCAATTAATTCATGCTTGTAAAACTGTACTCTTGGTTGCTTTTGGAGGCATAGGCTTGGCCTTATTCATTGGTCTTTTGTTAGGAGGTATTTCTGCATATTGGTCAGATGATAAAAAGCAAATGAATCAAATCGTCTTTATTGGCAATTTTATAGCAATTTGTATATTAATTTCAACACTAATACTAATACCACCCTATTCATTGAATGGCATTCAATCTAATGTTCTTTGGTCTTCCGTATTAATTGTGACAGGATTAAATGTTTTATTATGGCTAATAATAAATCACTTTTGTCACTTACTGAGTTTCAAATTCCCTAAAAAAATCAACTTACCCTTTGATTTAATCATCAATCGTTTTATAGAAACCATAGAATCGTTGCCACTACTGATGATAGTTGTTGTTTTAAGTGCCATTTTTAAGGGTGGCATGGGTAGTCTTATATTAATCATTGGTTTTACGGCTTGGACAAGAATTGCCAAATACTTTAGAGGGGAAATACTTAAAGTAAAGTCTTTAGGGTATATTGAAAGTGCTGAATCTATTGGCTTAACCGACATTCAAATTTTTCTCAAACATATTATGCCCAATGCAATCTCTCCTGTTTTGGTAAGTACCGCCTTTGGTATAGTTTCTGCCATTATGATTGAGGCTAGTCTTTCATTTTTAGGTATAGGTTTAAGTGCTGAAGAAGCTTCATGGGGAGGAATGATTGCAAGTGCTAGAAATAACTTGGACGCTTGGTGGCTAGGATTTTTCCCAGGGATTGCATTGTTTCTAACCCTTTTAAGCTGCAATACTATTGCAAAGCATTTTTCCAAGTAAACATTTATTCAGGGTACTCAACCCGGACATGATAAATGCTCATCAACTTCTTTTTAAAGATTTTCTTAATCTCTGTAATATCTTTAAAGGTTATATCAGCATTTAAAAATTGACCCTCTGCGGTTTGCGTATCAATTATTCCGTCAACTAAGTTTTCAATGCGTTTCCCATCGTATTTAGGCAAACTTCTAGAGGCAGCTTCTACAGAGTCTGCCATCATTAATACTGCTGTTTCTTTGGAATAAGGAGTAGGCCCAGGGTACCTAAATTTCGATTCATCAATCTCTTCATCTGGGTTTTGTTGCTTGTATTGATGATAAAAATAGTTGGTCTTACTAGTTCCATGATGGGTCCTGATAAAGTCGATAATGATATCCGGCAATTTGTACCTTCTCGCCAATTCTATTCCCCGAATGACATGTTCTATAATTATTTCAGCACTTTCTTCAGGCTCCAATTCTTCATGCGGGTTGTAATCTGAATTTTGATTTTCAATGAAATAATTCGGCATATTCATTTTACCAATATCATGATACAATGCACCTGTTCTAACCAGAAGAGCATTTCCTCCTATATTTCTTATGGCTTCCTCAGCCAAATTTGAAACCTGTAAAGAGTGCTGAAAAGTTCCGGGGGCTTTCAAGTTTAACTTTCGAAGAAGCTTGCTATTTGTATCCGCCAACTCTAAAAGAGTAACATCTGATACAAATCCAAATATCTTCTCAAAAATGTAGACCAAAGGATAAGTAAACAAAGTCAGCATTGCACTGCCAAAAAACCATCCTAAAAACTTCCAATTGGTCTCTTCAAATGAGCCCTCTTGAATTAATCCAATGCTTAAGTACACCAAACTATATACACCGAAAATAACTAAGGAAGAAAGAAATAAGTGACTTCGATTTCTAAGGTTGATGATGCTAAATAAGGTCAACATGCCTGCCATCATTTGTATGATGATAAACTCATAAGGATTTGGAGCAATAAAGCCAACTAATAGTATGGTTACCATGTGAGCAAATAAGGCAATACGCAAATTAAAAAAGGTACGGATTAGCAAGGGTAACATACAAAATGGAACCAAATACAAATTCACATTTTCAATTTTGATTGCCATCTTTGAAGCAAATACAAAAAGAACCATCAAAACGAGTAAAAACAGGGTTTTTAGTTCGTTTCTAAGAATTTCAGGTTTGTAAGAAATTAAGAAAAGAGCAAAAGATAAAATCAACAAAGAAACAAGTACAATTTGTCCGAGTAATATCCAATAAACTTGTGAATTGTCTCCCAGTTGAGCTTCATATTCTCTTTTCAGAGATTCAATCAACTGATATTTACGATCATTAATTAATTCTCCTTTTGCAATCACCCGTTCACCAATTTGCACCATTCCTTGAGCTAAAGAAATTTGGCTCAAGACTTCCTCCTTCATCAAACGATTCGTTTCTTCATCATAAGCAATGTTTCTTTGCAAACAATCTTCCATCGCTTTAAGCAAAAAGCTTCGTTCTACGGCACTTACATTTCTTAAACTATCTTTTAATTCGGCATAAGCAGACTGAATCGTGTTCATATTTTCAAGAACGCGTATCACAGCTACATTATCATTCAAAACATTCACCTCAAAATCACCGTCCTTTCCTTCTATGCTTTCATGAAGCTCAATAATGCCCTTCTGATAAAGATGCTTAATCCAAGACAAGCCTTTGTTTCGCAATCTATATTCCGATTGATTAGAGTATTCTCCCTCAGAAGCGAATTGAGACCAACTATTCTCAAACTGAGTTTCAAAACGATTAATAGACTCATTTTCAATAGATTTATTTCTAAAAAAGTATGGTTTTAAGCTTTTAAGAACTTCTTTCTTTTCTTCACTTAAAACTTCCTCCGACTTATAAATTGGATAATTATAAGGGGCTATTAAATCCTCATGGGGCCATGGCTTACCTTTCTGAAATTCATATTTAAATTTACCTTCCCTTGGATAAATTAAAACAATAGCTGCCACGGCCATAACAAATAATACGACCTTAAATAGCAAGGAATGTCGATCTCTTATAAAGGCTAATACTTTATGCATGAAATAGATTCAAGATGAGCACGAAAGTAAGACATAATCCATAAATAAAAAGGCCTTGCTTTCAATCTTATTCAGCTATCATAAACGTCTCCTTTTGTTTACTTTTGCGAAAATTCAGTTAAAAAATAGCTTATGAAAGAAGTATATATAGTATCTGCAGTTAGAACCCCTATGGGAAGTTTTAATGGAAGTTTATCAGGTATATCGGCACCAAAATTGGGGGCAACCGCCATCAAAGGTGCTATTGAAAAAATTGGTCTTGACAAAAATGAAGTGGATGAAGTATTCATGGGTAATGTGATTCAAGCTAATCTTGGCCAAGCTCCTGCTAGACAAGCTGCTATATTTGCAGGTTTAAATGAGAATGTACCTTGTACAACCATTAACAAAGTTTGTTCTTCAGGAATGAAAGCAACAATGCTTGGTGCACAAGCAATTATGCTTGGTGATGCAGATGTGGTAGTTACAGGTGGTATGGAAAACATGTCTCAAGCACCTTATTACTTAGAAAAAGCGAGAACAGGTTACAAATATGGTAATGGAACTTTAATCGACGGATTAACAAAAGACGGTTTGATTGATGTCTACCATAATTACCCAATGGGAAATGCTGCTGAGTTATGTGCTAAAGAGTGCAACATTAGCCGTGAAGAACAAGATGAATTTGCAATTGAGTCATACAAGCGATCAGCTAAAGCTTGGGAAGAAGGTAAATTCAATGATGAAATTGTTCCTGTAGAAGTGCCTCAACGAAAGGGTGATCCAATACTTTTTAGTGAAGATGAAGAGTACAAAAATGTACGATTTGAAAAAATACCTCAATTAAGACCGGTATTTGACAGAGAAGGAAGCGTTACAGCAGCAAATGCATCAACGATTAATGATGGTGCTTCTGCCCTAGTTTTAATGAGTAAAGAAAAAATGGAAAGCCTTGGTTTAAAACCATTAGCTAAAGTAGTTGCCTTTGCTGATGCAGCTCAAGCTCCTGAATGGTTTACCACAGCCCCTTCTAAAGCGCTTCCAAAAGCTGTAGAAAAAGCAGGTTTAAAATTAGAGGATTTAGATGCAATAGAATTAAATGAAGCATTTTCAGTTGTAGGAATCGCCAATACTAAAGAATTGAAGCTAGATCCTGCTAAAGTGAATATCAATGGAGGAGCAGTTTCTTTAGGTCATCCTTTAGGAAATTCTGGTTCAAGAATATTAGTAACTCTAATCCATGTTTTAAAACAAAACAATGGTAAATACGGAGGAGCCGGTATTTGTAATGGAGGCGGTGGTGCTTCTGCATTTATTATTGAAAACGTTTAAGCAAACTAGCTTTAATTTACATGAAATACGGACTTGGACATTTAAGTGTAGTTCCATGTAGAGCAGAACCTTCAGACAGCAGTGAACAAGTAACTCAATTGCTTTTTGGAGAAACCATAAAAGTTTATGAGAAAAAGCGTTCATGGTATCGAGTAAAAACTGCTCATGATAATTATGAGTGCTGGATGGATGAAAATCAATTCATCTTTATTTCTGAAGATGAATTCAATGAGTTGAAGAATCCGCCATTACTAGTTAGTGAATTTGCTGATTTGATTAAGCATGAGCAAAGTGGAGAAATGATGACCTTGTTGTTAGGTAGCAATCTCCCCTTCTATTCTAATTCAATTGTTAAACTTGGAAATGACGAATGGAAGTATACCGGTTCTAGTTACTCTTTTGGAGATAATCATTTAAAATCCAAATTAGTTGAACATGCATTAATGCTCTTAAACGCTCCTTACCAATGGGGAGGTCGTTCACCATTTGGAATTGATTGTTCAGGATTTGTACAATTAATTTATAAACTCAATGGTATATATTTACCCAGAGATGCATCTCAACAAGCCCAAAAAGGTCAAAAGCTTTCTTTTATTGAAGAAGCTGAAGAAGGAGATTTGGCTTTTTTCGATAATGAAGAAGGCAACATAACCCATGTTGGGATGATTTTAGAAAACAATCGAATCATTCATGCATCAGGTATGGTGCGAATTGATCGATTAGATCATCAAGGGATTTTTAACCAAGAAAAACGTGATTATACGCACCGCTTAAGATTAATTACCAAAGTTTGTTAATAGATTTACTAACTGAATTAATAATTTGGCAACAAATTTGAGCAACCATAAAAAACGAAAAAGATGAAAATATTCTCAACTATTTTAAGCCTTTTAGTGGCTACAACCTTAACACTATCGTGCAATTCTCAAAGTAAATTAGGCGATGGTTTGTTTGCAAAAATTAATACTACCAAAGGAAGTATCATTGTAAAATTGGAATTCCAAAAAACGCCTTTAACCGTTGCCAATTTTGTGGGTTTAGCGGAAGGAGATATAAAAAATACAGCAAAAGCTGAAGGAGAACCATACTATGATGGTTTAACTTTTCATAGAGTGATTAAAGACTTTATGATTCAAGGTGGCGACCCTACAGGTAGC
>CAJXFJ010000044.1 GCA_913052515.1 uncultured Flavobacteriales bacterium
ATTATACTTGCCGATGAACCTACAGGAAATTTAGATCCTGAAACTTCTATAGAAATCATGAAGCTCTTGGTTTCTATTAGCCAAAATAATAAAGCTGTCTTGGTCGCCACGCATGACTATGAGTTAATTCGAAAATTTCCAGGTAGAATTTTACAGTTTGAGAACGAGACAATCACCGAACCTGAACCAACAATTCCTGCTTCAAACTAAGTTTTAAAGACAGAACTTAAGTAGCAAAGCTTCCAAATGGTAAAAAGCCAAAGATTATTCCCCCCCTGGTTAAAGTACTCTTCCAAAGGCTTCCCGAACAATTTATAATTTAACTTTAAAACCCAAGTTAAACGCATCTCCTTTAGCTTAAAATATCCTGATAATAACTTAACGTGCTTTACAAATCCTTGCTCCTGATTTAGCAAATTATAGATATAAATCAGATTTTCTATTCCCGCTTTACTCTTTTTTATGAATTCTGAATTGAGCTCTGAAACTGAGTTTAAAACAGGGTTTTGAATATGAGAGATTGCCACTCCTTCTTGTTCCAACCTAAATCCCATTAAAGTATCTTCATGACCATATTTTGTCAAACTTTCTTCAAAAGGAATTTTCTCCAAAAGCTTTTTTCTAATCACAAAATTGTTGGTCATAAACGTCCGGTAGGGATTTTTCTTTCGAAAGTCTACTGTTTGTGCTTCGACTTGATTTCCATACTTCCACCTTAAGCTATTTTCTTTGATTGGTTTTTGCTTCGAATAAAGACTTCTCCCACAAATTACTCCAGCTTCATCTTTCTTTACTTCATCTAAATAACAAATCAAAAAATCATCCTTAATGATTTTTGAATCTCCATCTATAAACAATAGAAAATCATGCTTAGCATGGAGAAGAAATCGATTTCTAATCTTAGCTCTTCCCACGTTTTCTTTTAGCTGAATATATTGAATTGGAGACAAAAGTCTGGATAAGTCTAAGCGATTCTCAATATTTGAGGCGTCATCAATTACAATTAGTTCAATTGGTTTTTCTTGGGATTTTATTTGAGTCAATAAGGAATTAATCAACTCATAATTTGGATAATTATAAAGCGGAATGCAAATACTAAGCACGTTGAGAAGCTTTATTGATTAGCTGAATAAGTTTAACTTCTTCATTTCTCCAAGTAAACCTTTCAGCCAAGGCTGAACAGTTTTCACTCCATAAATCCAATTTATTAGAAACTAACATTTCATTGATTTGATTTCCCATAGCTTCAGGATCGCGGCTCATTAACTCCTCTCCAATTTCAACCTTGCCAATTAACTTTTTAAACTCTATTAAATCTGAATAGAGAATTGGAGTTCTAGTATTTAAATAGTCAAATAACTTATTAGGTAAAGCATAAGTATAATTTTTACCCAATTTTTCTTCTAAAGAAACTCCTAATAGACTTGCTTGAGTGTGTTTTATTAATTCTTGTGGAGAAAGTCTACCTAAAAATTTGACTTTTTCTTGCAACTCTAATTTATTTCTTAGGCTAACCAACTCCTCTTTGATGTCACCATCCCCTGCAATTAAAAAAACCGCTTCATCAACAAAAGTCATTGCCTGAATTACGTGTTCTATCCCTCGCCCTACGTTCAAAGCCCCTTGATAGATAATCTGTCTCTTCTTTTTTGAAGTATGACTCTTATTATTCTTAATTGGAAAATTTCGAACTACCAAGAACTCCTTTTTATATTTCTGTGCGTATTCCTTAGCAATCATTTCTCCAACGGTTATGCAATAATCTAACTTTGGTAAAATATAGGATTCTATACTTTCCCAAAAAGCTTTTACCCTTTTTCTATGAATCAATTCCGGCACCTCGGTAAAGTACTCATGACTATCATAGATAAGCGGAACTTTTTTCAGTTTTGAGACTAAAAAATTAGCAGGCAGGGTATCTAAATCATTTGCGTAGAGTATGTCTACTTTACTAAACAATAAATAAAAAAAGAGTCGAATATTAAAGCAAGCATAAAATAAAAAACCGCTATTACACAACAAGTTAAACCTCTTTTGACGGTAGTCCTTTGGGGCAAAGTTTAGACTACTCTTTCGCTTTCTTCCTACAAGGGTCACAGCAAAACCATTTGTTGACAAACTACTAGCAATTTTTTGAACTCTCTGGTCTGTAGAAAGGTCAGTAGTGACAGAAACTATGATGGTTTTGTTTGCTGGCATAAGTAGCGAAAATGAGCATTTTTTAAATGACAATAGCTTTCAAACTATTTAAAGTTAATAAATGAATTCAGGAACTTTAAAATGAATGAAAACAAACTACATATTTGCCTACATGAATATTCTTTCAAATTTTGAACTTGACAAATACAACACATTTGGCATTAAAGCTAAATCTAAATTCTTTTTAACAATCAACAATTTAGAAGATGCTCAGCATTTCTTCAAAAAGCTAGCATTTGAGTTTGAGCCTATTTTAATTCTGGGTGGTGGAAGTAATATTTTATTACTATCAGATTTTGATGGCTTAGTTCTTCAAAACCAAATAAAGGGAATTGATCTAGTAAAAGAAGACGAAGAACATGTTTGGCTAAAAGTTGGAGCAGGCGAAAATTGGCATGAGTTTGTACTTTATACGATTGAAAACAATTGGTCAGGTATAGAAAACTTATCATTAATCCCAGGAAATGTTGGCGCAAGTCCTATGCAGAATATTGGTGCTTACGGGGTAGAAGTAAAAAATGTGATTGAAAATGTGGAATGCGTCAATAAGTCAAATGGTGAGATTGAAGAATTCGATAATGCAAGCTGTGAATTTGGATACAGAACTAGCATTTTTAAAACCAGCCATAAGAATCAGTACTTCATTACGCATGTAACTTTTCGATTGAATAAAAAAGCACAGTTTCATATTAATTATGGGGCAATTAAAAGCGAATTGGAAAAACAAGGTGTTCAAGAATCAGAACTTTCAGCAAAAACAATTTCCGATGCGGTAATCGCAATTCGACAAAGCAAATTACCCGACCCTAAAAAACTAGGTAATTCAGGTAGTTTTTTTAAGAATCCAATAGTTAACAAAGCTACTTATCAGCGTTTAATTCAGGAGTTTGGCGACATGCCTGCATATCCACTTGAAAATGATGAAGTAAAACTAGCAGCTGGTTGGTTAATTGAAAAGGCAGGCTGGAAAGGCTATCGAAAAGGAGATGCGGGAGTGCATGAAAAGCAAGCTTTAGTTCTTGTAAATTATGGAAACGCTAGTGGTAGTGATATTTACGAATTATCTGAACAAATTCTACAATCGGTTAAAGCAAAATTTGGGGTTGAACTAGAACGAGAAGTTAATATCATTTAGTTCATAACGTATGATTTAAAAGCTTACCGCTTTCAATCAGCTTATGCACATAGGGCTTTGTTCTAGCAATTTCAATTAACTGTTGATGTCCTTGATTATGACAATCTGTTCCTAAAAATGAAATCAAGTCTTCATCAACTAAGCGTTCTGCAATTTTTTGTGTTTCTGGTGAATAATGACCGATAAAAGATAAGATATTCACTTGTAGAAAAACCCCTTTATCTTTCATTTCGCGAAATTTTTCAAAATCATTATACCAAAAGCCGTAGCGCTCAGGATGCGCTAAAATTGGTTTATATCCTTGTGTTTGCATTTCAAAAATAACGGAAGCTAAATTTGGAGATTCTGCAATAAAGGGCAATTCAAATAAGACATGCTGATCCCCAAAAGTTAGTAACTCTTTCGCTTTTACTTTATCTTCAAGTGTTTCATCTAAATAATACTCTGCAGCAGCCTCAAAGCCCAATTGACTACCTTTCTTCTTCAGCTCATTCCTTACCTCATCTCTCCCTCCTAAAATTATTTCAGGAGTATTTCGGTAAAAGTCAGACATAACATGTGGAGTTGTAATGACTTTGTCATAGCCCCAAGACTCAAACTTAGTAAGCATTTCCATAGAATCTTCCAGACTCTTCGATCCATCGTCTATGGCAGGAATTAAATGCGAATGAAAGTCTACTTTTAGTTGCCCCAAGTTGATTGGTTCCAACACAGCTTCTTTCTTCCCAAATAATTTACCTAACCAACTCATATAAAATATCTACTTAAAATCATGATTCTTAAACCATGCAACGGTTTTTTCAAGCCCTTGTTTAAATTTAACTTCCGGATTATAGCCCAACAATTCCCTTCCTTTGCTAATATCAGCCAAAGAGTCGTGAATATCTCCTGCACGCTCTTCTCTATGGGTGGCTTCTATATCAGAATTCATAATTTCTTTTAAGAAACTAAATAAATCCATCAAACTATATCGCTCTCCAACAGCTACGTTAAACATTTCACCCAAGGCTTCGCTTTTTTCAGTAAACAAGGCCTTTATATTCGCTTGAACTGCATTTTCAACAAATGTAAAATCTCTTGTTTGGCTACCATCTCCATTTATAAAAGGTGATTGGCCTTCCTTTAAAGCTTGTATAAACAATGGAATAACTGCTGCATATGCACCTTTCGGACTTTGTCGTGGTCCAAATACATTGAAGTACCTTAGCCCAATAAGTTCTTGTCCATAACTATCAAAAAATACTTTACCGTAAAGCTCATTGGTATATTTACTTACCGCATAAGGAGACAAAGGCTTACCAATAATACTTTCCACCTTTGGTAACTCTTTGCTATCCCCATATACAGACGAGGAGCTAGCAAAAACCATTCTTTTCACACCTGACTCTCTGGCAGCCGAAGCCATATTTACAAAACCTGCAACATTTGCTTCATTGGTAGCCATTGGATTCTTTAAAGACCTAGGAACAGAGCCGAGCGCAGCTTGATGACTAACAAAATCAATCCCATCTGTGGCTTTTAAACAATCGTTATAATTTGTGATATCTCCTTCTAACAATTCATAATTGTCGTGGGTAAGAAATGCATTTGAGTTTGCTCGATCACTATTGGCAAAATTATCAAGCACACGAACCTTCTTAGCACCATATTTTAAAAGATAACTAACCAAGTTAGAGCCTACAAAACCACCACCACCGGTAATAAGTAAACTTAGTGTTGAAAGATCTGCTTTATGGAACGGTTTATCATACATAAATTCCTAACGACTTTGGTATTGATCTTTGTAATAATTCTGATAATCTCCTGAAGTAACGTTATTCAGCCAATCTTCATTGTCTAAATACCAATCTATGGTTATTTCAAGCCCTTTGCTAAAGTTAATGGAAGGCTCCCAACCAAGCTCGTTCTTAATTTTAGTAGCATCTATTGCATAACGCTTGTCATGTCCATCTCTATCTTTTACATAGGTTATTAGCTTTTCTGAAGTTCCTTCTTCACGATTTAACTTTTGATCCATAATCTTGCACATTGCTTTTATTAAGTCAATGTTTTGCCATTCATTATTTCCTCCAATATTGTAGGTTTCTCCAACTTTGCCTTTATGAAAGATAACATCAATCGCTTGTGCATGATCATTAACCCATAACCAATCCCGAACGTTATCGCCTTTACCATAAACCGGTAAATCTTTATTGTTTTTAATATTATTGATAAACAATGGAATTAACTTCTCTGGAAATTGATTAGCTCCATAATTATTAGAGCAATTTGAGATAACAACTGGCAAGCCATATGTATGATAATAAGCTCGAACTAAATGATCGGAACTGGCTTTAGATGCAGAATAAGGACTTCTAGGGTCATAGGGGGTTTCTTCAGTAAAATAGCCTGTTTCACCCAAGGTACCATAAACCTCATCAGTTGACACATGGTAAAAAAGGTTTTCCTTCATCTGCTCTCCCCACATTTCTTTTGCTACATTCATAAGACAAGCTGTCCCATTAATGTTAGTCTTAATAAACTCTAGTGGATTAGAAATTGAGCGGTCAACATGGGACTCTGCCGCAAGGTGAATAACCGAATCTATTTCAAACTTGTCAAATGCTTTCCTTACATCTGCCTCTACCGTAATATCTCCTTTTACAAATTCATAATTTGACTTAGAGTCAACGTCGCTGAGATTTTCAAGATTACCAGCATAAGTTAACTTATCGAAGTTAACAATACGATAATTTGGATATTTATTTACGAATAATCGAACGACATGAGAACCAATAAAACCGGCTCCACCTGTGATTAATATACTTTTTTTAAAACCCATTATAAACTCATATATTTTAGTGTTGAAAGCTGATTTTTAAGACATCCTTTAACATCGAAAACGAAGCCTTCTTTTTTTAATATACTTTCAAAAAAGGACTCATCATATTCTAGATAAGGTGTGTGATTAACAGCAACTAAGACCGCATGGTAATCCGAACCTATTTCGTCAATTAATGAAAAACCATAATGCTTCTTTAAATCATCTGATGAGGCATGAGGGTCAGTAACATCAACCTCTAAACCAAATGATTTTAATTCATTAATCACATCAACCACCTTTGAATTTCGGATATCACTCACATTTTCTTTAAATGTGGCACCCATAACTAATACTTTAGCTCCATCACTTTTATTAAAAGCCGAAACAATTCCTTTAACTATTCTTCCTGCAATATGAGCTCCCATTCCATCGTTCACAGACCTTCCTGAATTAATAATTTGAGCATGATAGCCATACTCCTTTGCTTTGTAGGTCAAATAATAAGGATCAACTCCAATACAATGGCCACCAACTAAACCAGGTTGAAAGTTTAAAAAGTTCCACTTTGTTCCAGCCGCTCTAAGTACATCATATGTATTAATATCCATTTTATTAAAGATAATGGATAATTCATTGATTAAAGCAATGTTAACATCTCTTTGTGTATTCTCTATAATTTTTGCCGCTTCAGCCACTTTAATGGTATCTGCTTTATGAACACCTGCATCTACAACAAGCTCATAAACTTTTGCAATTTCTTCCAATGATGTTTCAGTGTCTCCTGAAACTACCTTTACCACATTCTCTAATGTATGCTTTGTGTCTCCCGGATTAATTCTTTCAGGTGAATAACCAATTGAAAAATCCTCTCTGCTTAATCCACTTAACTTTTCTAAAACCGGAATACAATCTTCTTCAGTACAGCCTGGATAAACTGTAGATTCAAAAACAACATAATCTCCTTTTTTTAGCACTTTGCCAACCGTTTTTGAAGCAGAAAGCAAGGGCTTCAAATCTGGTAAATTATGTTGGTCTATAGGAGTTGGTACTGCCACAACATAAAAAGTTGCCTCTTTTAAATCATCTTGATTTGCAGTAAACTTTATATCACAACCAACAAAAGCTTCGGGTCCTAATTCTTCGCTCGGGTCAATGCTATTTTTCATCATTTCTACCCTTTCTTGATTGATGTCAAATCCTATAACACTAACTTTTCTAGCAAACGCCAGTGCTATTGGGAGACCAACATACCCCAATCCAATAACAGCAATTTTTTCTTTGCCTTCTAAAATATTCTGGTAAATGGACATTTTAAATTTTATTTAAATAATTGTTTTCTAATTTATATTTATCATTCGTTTCTGGGCAAACTGCAATATTGGAAGTATCGAAAGCTAGACGATGTCCAAATTCACTCATCCACCCTACTTGCCTTGCCGGATTCCCAAGCATTAAAGCAAAAGGTTTTACAGACTTGGTTATCACTGCACCTGCTCCAATGAATGAGTACTCTCCTAATTCAATGCCACAAACGATTGTTGCATTAGCTCCTATACTCACTCCTTTTTTAACGATAGTCTTTTGATATTCAGATCTTCTATTAACAGCACTTCTAGGATTTAAAACATTTGTAAAAACCATAGAGGGTCCTAAAAACACATCATCTTCGCAAATAACACCTGTGTAGATTGAAACATTGTTTTGAACTTTCACATTATTACCTAACACCACATCAGGTGAAATCACACAGTTTTGACCAATATTACAATTTTGACCAATTCTTGAATTTGGCATGATATGGGTAAAATGCCAGATTTTGGTTCCATCACCAATTTGGCAACCTTCATCAATTACAGCGGATTGGTGTGCAAAATAAGACATTACTTTCTGATGTATTTAGAAAAGTCATTATGCTCTTTTTTATACAAATCCTCTTCAGTTAAGCTTTTAAAGTAATCATAGGTAATTTTTAAGCCTTCCTTTCGATCAACCTTTGGCACCCAATTCAAGAGGCTTTTTGCCTTTGATATATTTGGTTGTCTTTGCATGGGGTCGTCTTTGGGCAAATCTTTAAAAATGATTTTCTGCTTTGTTCCTGTAAGCCTTATAATTTCTTTTGCAAAGTCAAGAATTGTAATTTCATCTGGATTTCCAATATTAACTGGTTCGGCATAATCACTTTGCAGCAATCTATAAATCCCTTCAACTAAATCATCTACATAACAAAATGATCGTGTTTGAGAACCATCACCAAACACAGTCAAATCCTCCCCTCTTAACGCTTGTCCAATAAATGCTGGCAAAACTCTTCCATCATTTAGCCTCATTCTTGGGCCATAGGTATTAAAAATTCTTACAATAGCTATTTCTAATCCATGAAATGTATGGTAAGCCATGGTAATTGCTTCTTGGAATCGCTTAGCTTCGTCGTAAACCCCTCTTGGGCCAATGGGATTAACATTACCCCAATATGACTCTTTTTGTGGATGAACTAATGGGTCTCCATAAACTTCAGAAGTTGAGGCAACTAAAATCTTTGCCTTTTTCGCTTTAGCTAAACCAAGCAAGTTATGTGTACCTAAAGAGCTAACCTTAAGTGTTTGAATAGGAATTTTTAGATAATCTATTGGGCTAGCCGGAGAAGCAAAATGTAAGATGTAATCAATTTTACCGGCAACATGAACAAAGTTTGAAACGTCATGATTATAAAATTCAAACTGCTCTAATGGAAAGAGATGTTCTAAATTTTTAATGTTACCAGTTATTAAGTTATCCATTCCAACCACTTCATAACCCTCTTTAATAAATCGGTCACAAAGGTGAGAACCTAAAAAACCAGCAGCACCTGTTATTAGTACCCTTTTCATGCTTAGGCTTTTACAGAATTTCTTCCGATACTGATGTAGGTATACCCTTCTTCTTCCATTTGCTTCAAGTCATATAAATTACGCCCATCAAATATTAGCTTTTGGCTTAACTTCTCATTAAGTTTCTTAAAATCCGGTGTTCTAAATGCAGACCATTCTGTGGCAATTACTAACATATCTGCTCCTTCGCAAGCATCATAAGCACTAAGTGCAAAATTTATCTTATCTCCCAATTTAGCTTGAACATTACTCATAGCTTC
>CAJXFJ010000045.1 GCA_913052515.1 uncultured Flavobacteriales bacterium
CGCAGCTAATGCACTGCGATAAAAGGCATTCGATTCTTCAGCAGTAGAAAATCCGGCGTACTGTCTGATGGTCCATGGCCGCATAACATACATGGTAGAATAAGGCCCACGTAAATAAGGCGCAATACCTGCTGCATAGTTTACATGCTTCAGTTCTGCAATATCACTTTGTGAATAATTCTCCTTTAACTCAATTTGCTCTGCAGTAGTCCAGTGATGAGGAACATGTTGCTCCTCTTGCTTTATGCTCTTTAGTTTCTGCTCTTTCAGTTCTTTAAATTCTGGTCTCATGCCTTTTCAATTTCTGAAGCTAAAAATCGCTTGGGTAAAACTTGATTCATTTTTTGATGATGAATTTCAACTTGAGTTCCTTCAGGATTGGGATACTTATTAACTCCTAACAAGGTTTTTCCGTTGTTATAGCTTTGCTTTCTTTTTTCAAATGTTGCACTCAATTCTTTTTGCAATTCACCTTTCTGAATTATTGCTTGCAAGCCACCTCTTTCTTCATACTCCAAAAACTTATTCCAAGCGGCATTCGCTAGCTGATGGGTTAAACTTTCAATGTAATAAGATCCCGAAGCAATATCTTGTACATGACCGAGATAACTTTCTTCTTTTAAGATGAGTTGAATGTTTTTAGCCATTCTTATTCCTAATGCGGAAGGAACTCCAACTTGATCAAAAGCCGGAGTACTTACTTTATTGCAGTTTCCTAAAACTGCGGCCATGCTCATACTGCAAGCTCTCAATAAGTTGGTGTAAGGGTCAAGATGACTTAAATAATGTAAACTACCTTCTCCCCAAATGCTCACCTCTTCTTCTATTTGATAGGCAGCATATAATTTGTGAACCAAATATCGGAACGCTCTTGCTTTTGCAATTTCAGGAAAGTAAGAAGTACCAAAACTCAACTTAAATTCTAAACTTCTGGCTACGGCTTCTGCTTTAAATGAGGCCTCTGTTAATTGATCAAAATAACTTAAAGCATGCTGCAAACAAAGCGCCATTTCTTGCACGATGTTCGCTCCTGCCATTTTGTAAATACTTCCATCCACCAATAAAAAAGGGTCAGGCTCTAATTGATTCAATCGTTCTTGAAACAACTTCAATAAATGCTCATCATTTTCTTGTGGCTTTTCTCCATTCTTCAATTCTTCAGCAATAGGGTCCACATAAAAATGCTTCAATAAATGATCTGTGGGTAAGTTTATCAATTGAGCTTTTACAGCAGCCTTACCTTTATATTTTTTCCCAAGCACATCAAGAATTTCATCCAAGCTATTTACTTCTCTTAAAATAACTTGATCAACCCCAAAATCTAATGCATTTTGAATTTTAGACTTTACATTTTCTTCCTGTATGCTAAAGCTTTGCAATACATTCCAATTCGATTGTTTTTTTTGGCAAGCCTGAATTTCATCAAGATCATTTAATTTATCCAAATCAGATGCGCGATAATAAGGTTGATGCTTAATTCCGCATTCATCCTCCCAAACCAACGTTTCTTCAAAGTCTTTTCCTTTCAAGTCTTGAATCACTTTTTCTCTTAAGGATTCATCACTGATACTTTCGAATTCTTGAAACAAGTGTTTTTCTTCACTCATAATATAATTTATATACAATTCACGAAAGTACAATTATATCACGAAAAATACCTTTTCAAAGTTTAGATATGTTCAGTAAAATGGGGCGATTCATTACATTTGAAGCCATGAGTCTTAAACATATAAGTAGAAGTCAAGAGGAAGCCGAAAAAAGGGAAATTACCAGAAGGTACAGGGCTTTGTTACGAGTAAGTAAAAATGTAAAAACCAAAGCCGACAAAGCAAGAGTGCGCAAGGCTTTTGATATTGCTCTGGAAGCGCATAAAGACATGCGTCGAAAATCTGGAGAGCCCTACATATACCACCCTATTGAAGTTGCAAGAATTGTTGCCGAGGAGATTGGTCTGGGAACGACTTCTATCATTTGTGCCCTTTTACATGATACGGTTGAAGATACGGACATTACCTTGGATGATGTGGAGCGCATGTTTGGCGAAAAAGAACGCATCATTATTGAC
This sequence comes from uncultured Flavobacteriales bacterium, assembly GCA_913052515.1. The sequence goes on from CAJXFJ010000045.1 coordinate 2,066, forward strand.
GGACTCACTAAAATATCAGGGGTTGTTGATTATACGGTTTCTATGCAGGCCGAAAACTTTCGAAAAATACTGCTTACCCTTTCTGATGATGTTCGAGTAATCTTAATAAAGTTGGCAGACCGTTTGCATAATATGCGAACTCTAGACGCCATGCGAAGAGACAAGCAGCTAAAAATTGCTTCAGAAACTTTGTACTTGTTTTCTCCATTAGCTCATCGCTTAGGCCTTTATGCCTTAAAAACTGAATTAGAAGACCTTTCATTAAAATTTACCGAGCCAGATGTTTATGAAGAAATAACCACCAAACTCAAGAAAACGAAAGCGGTAAGAACACGCTTTGTAAATCAATTTAGCGTTCCTATTAAACGGGAACTGGAGAAGCAAAACATTCAATTTGAATTGAAAGGGAGAACCAAGTCGGTTTATTCCATTTTCAACAAAATGAAAAAGAAGCATGTCAGCTTTGAAGAAATTTATGATGTATTTGCTATTCGGATTATCATTGACAGCGATTTAGAGCATGAAAAATCGCTGTGTTGGAACACCTACTCGATTGTCACAGATTTTTACCAACCCAACCCTGATCGATTGCGGGATTGGGTTTCTACACCTAAGGCCAATGGTTATGAATCATTGCATACCACTGTAATGAGCCCAACAGGCAAATGGATTGAAGTACAAATTCGTTCGCGCCGCATGGATGAAATAGCCGAAAAAGGCTATGCTGCTCATTGGAAATACAAAGAAGAAGACAATACAGAAAATAGCTTTGACACTTGGATTAATAAGATTCGTGAACTTTTAGAAAATCCTGAAAAAGATGCCATTGAATTTATCGATGATTTTAAACTGAATTTATTTGCTGAAGAAATATTCATTTTCACCCCCAAAGGAGAAATTCGAAACTTACCCAAAGGAGCTTCAGCCTTAGACTTTGCTTTTGAAATACATTCTGAAGTCGGAGCTCATTGTATGGGTGCAAAAGTCAATCACAAGCTCGTTCCATTAAGCACCAAGCTTAAAAGTGGAGATCAAGTTGAAATCATCACTTCAAAAAAGCAAAAACCAACTGAAAGCTGGCTTGATTATGTCATTACTGGCAAGGCTAAATCAAAAATTAAAGCGGCTTTACGAGAAGATAAAAAACGCTTAGCGGAAGAAGGCAAACCCAAGTTTGAGAAATGGCTTAAAAAGAACAACATCAAAATTACCGAGGACAACATCAAGGAGCTCCTTAAACTTTATCGAGTATCCAATGAGAATGAATTGTTCTACCGTTTTGAAATTAATCGACTGAATTTAAGTCGAATTGACTCTTTAGTAATTGACAAAGGTTTAATTGTTGGCAGAGAAAACCCTAACAGCCACCAAAGTGAACTTGAGCAAAAACTCTTGCAAAAAGGCAAAACAGAGGAAATGTTGGTCATTGGAGAAAACATGGACCACTTTGACTATAAAATTGCACCTTGTTGCAATCCCATTCCTGGTGATGAAGTTTTTGGGTTTATTACCATTAGCGATGGAATAAAGATTCATAAATCCAATTGTCCAAATGCAGTTCAACTGATGTCGAATTACGCTTACCGAGTTGTAAAAGCCAGGTGGACAAGTCAGCAAAAAATTGCCTTTTTGGCGGGCATTAAAGTTACCGGAATCGATGATTTAGGATTAGTAAATAAAATCACACAACTCATTTCCATGCAACTGAATGTAAATATGCGCTCTTTGAGTTTCGACTCGAACGATGGAATTTTTGAAGGCACTATTATGTTGTATGTTCACGACACCAAACATTTAACCAAATTAATTGGAGAAATTAAAGCCATTGAAGGGGTGATCAATGTGTCGAGAATCGATGGATAAAAGCCATGAATACTTTAGCAATTAAACCTATTTTTGCCTTTTAAGAAGAAGATATGTCTTCCAGTACCGAAACGCTCGAAAAAGTCAATTCTATTTTCTCTACTTATTTAGAGAAAAACGGACATCGAAAAACACCTGAACGATTTGCCATTTTGAATGAAATCTACAATCAGAAGGAACATTTCGATATTGAAAAGCTCTACCTCTCTATGAAGGAGAAAAAATATAGAGTAAGTAGAGCCACTTTATACAATACCATTGATTTATTAATTGCTTGCAACTTAGTTCGAAAACATCAATTTGGACATAACATTGCCCAATACGAACGTTCTTATGCCTACAAGCAACACGACCATTTAATTTGCACCCAGTGCAATAAAGTCATTGAGTTTTGCGACCCTCGAATTCAACACATTAAATCAACTGTGGGGGAATTGTTAGATTTTCAAATTCTACATCATTCTTTAAATTTATATGGCATTTGCAACTCTTGCCAAGGCCTCAATAAGGATAAAAAGAATTAATATGGGATTTAACTATCAATTTCTAAAAAGAGAAGAAGGCTTAGTGATTGAATTTAAAGGTAGAATTTTGGATAAAAGTGATGCTACAGAAATGTATCAGCGTTTTGAAGAGAAAATTGAACTGGGAGAACAACTATTTTTTGTTGATTTAAGCCAAATTGACTACATGAATAGCGGCGGTTTAAACATATTAATCAGCATGTTAAACTTATGCAGAAATCATTATGGCAAATTGGTTTTATGCGGAGCAACCGAAAAAGTGAAACAACTGATTATAACAAGCAAATTGCAACAAATTTTTACATTAGAAGATTCTTTAGAAGAAGCATTTAAAAATCATCAATAAAACATGAAAGTAGACGTATTATTGGGCCTGCAGTGGGGCGATGAAGGAAAAGGAAAAGTGGTCGATGTATTGACTCCTGAATATGATGTAATTGCACGTTTTCAAGGTGGGCCTAACGCAGGACATACCTTAGAGTTTGATGGAATTAAGCACGTTTTACATACGATTCCATCAGGTATTTTTCATGCAGAAAAAGAAAATATTGTCGGGAATGGTGTAGTGATTGACCCAATTATTTTCTTGAAAGAAATTAAAGCACTAGAAGCGATGAATGTGCCGATTAATGAGCGATTGAGCATATCCAGAAAAGCCCATTTAATCCTTCCTACTCACCGATTGTTAGATGCTGCATCAGAACAAGCAAAAGGAAAACAAAAAATTGGTTCCACTTTAAAAGGTATTGGGCCAACCTATATGGACAAAACTGGAAGAAACGGTTTGCGTATTGGCGATGTAGAAAGTGAAAACTTTATGGCCAAATACAATGCCCTTAAAGGAAAGCATTTGCAGTTGCTCGATCAATATGAGTTTGAGTATGACTTAGACGAAATGGAGCAAGAATGGCTAAGTGCTATGGAAGAATTCAAACGTTTCCGTTTAATTGACAGCGAACACGCAGTAAACAACCACAGAAAAGCTGGTGAACGTATTTTAGCAGAAGGGGCACAAGGTACTTTGCTTGATATTGACTTTGGCTCATACCCTTTTGTCACTTCTTCAAATACCATTACTGCAGGAGCTTGCACTGGATTGGGTGTAGCACCTAACCAAATTGGTGAAGTGTATGGTATTTTTAAGGCCTATTGTACCCGTGTTGGTAGTGGTCCATTTCCAACTGAATTACACGATGAAGTTGGGGAAGAAATCCGAAAGGCAGGCAATGAATTTGGAGCTACTACTGGTAGGCCAAGACGTTGCGGGTGGATTGATTTACCAGCCTTAAAATACGCCATAATGATTAATGGAGTTACCCAATTAATCATGACGAAAGCCGATGTTTTAAGTGAGTTTGATCAAATTAAAGTGTGTACCGCTTATGAACATAAAGGCGAACAAATCGACTACCTACCTTTTGATGTTTTAGGCGAAGATTTAACTCCAATTTATGAAGAAGTTGATGGCTGGAAAGCTGACCTTACAGGTTTACAAAGCATATCGGATATTCCTGCTGCTTTAGAAAACTACATTCAGTATTTAGAAAAGGCATTAGAAACTCCAATTACCATCGTTTCTGTAGGGCCCGATCGAAGTCAAACACTTGTAAGAGACCAAGCATGGGCCAAGGCCTAAAAACACTTAGCATATTCATTGCGCTTGCTTTTCTAACTTGCCATTTGTTAGCTCAAAAAAGAGAGCAAATTGAAATCATCCATGCCTTGGAACTCATAGGCATGAAAAAAGATGGTAAGCAGGCTCAGAAACTAATTGGCGATGTGCAATTCAAGCACAAAAAGGCTTTAATGTATTGCGACAGTGCTTTTATGTACCGAGAAAGCAATACCATAGATGCCTATGGAAATATTCGCATCAACCAAGGAGATACCTTAAACCTATACGGTGATGCCTTACATTATGATGGCAACACACAACTTGCTACAGTAACTGGAAAAGTGGTTCGTCTTGAAAATAAAGATTTTGTACTTACAACTGACCGAATGCTTTACAACCGTGAAACCAATGTTGCTCAATACAACACTGGCGGTCACATTGAAAGCAAAAACGACAGCAATACCTTAGTCAGTCAAATTGGCTATTTCTACAGCAATCAATCGTTGTTTTTTTTCAAAGATTCTGTGATTTTAAGCAATCCAGACTTTGTGATGTGCTCTGATACGCTGAAGTATTTTAGCTCTACCGAAATGGTCAACTTTTTAGGCCCCACTACCATTACAGGCGATAGCAATTTAATTTATTGTGAAAACGGTTGGTACGATACGCCTAAAGATCAATCACAGTATTATCAAAATGCTTACTTGTTTACCGATGGCAAAAAGTTAGAAGGCGATACACTCTATTACGATCGAAATATTGGTTTTGGAAAAGCCGACGGCAACATTCAAATTACTGATACCGCCGAGCAAGTAATGGTTAATGGAGACCACGGTTTAATGTATGAGAAAAAAGATAGCGCCTTGGTTTATGGAAGATCATTATTGACTCAAATTTTGGATGAAGATTCCTTATTTATGCATGCGGACACCTTTAAGGTATTTGGTAGTGACAGCAGTAATCAAGCACTTTTAGCCTATTACGATGTTCGGATATACAAGAGCGATTTACAAGGGCAATGCGACTCTATTTCTTACAACATTAGTGATAGCACGATTGAAATGCACGGAACCCCAATTCTCTGGTCAGATCAAAATCAATTGACTGCCGAAAGAATTGACATTCGAACAGCAAATAATAAAATTCATTCCTTGTTTTTGGATGTTGATGCATTCATCATATCCGAAGTAGACAGCCTACGATTCAATCAAATTAAAGGCAAGGAAATGACTGGCTACTTTAAGAACAGCCAATTGTCCTATATTCAAGTGGTAGGAAATGGACAAACGACTTATTGGGGACTGGACGAAAAAGACAAATTTATAGGGGTAAATGTGGCGGAAAGTAGCGACATTAATATTTCGTTGAAGGACAATGCCATTAACAGCATTTCCTTTTTAAATCAACCCAAAGCGACTATGCACCCAATGGGCGAACTAGACCCGGTGAAAGATTTGCGTTACAAGGGTTTTAAATGGTTGATTGAGCTTCGCCCACTCCGAAAAGAAGATGTTTTTAATTCAACTAATCAGAATTAAAATAGTAGAACATTAAATCCCTTCTGCTAGAATATCTTTGTTATTGTAAAGTAAAATAAAGAGACGAGTTCGTAGAATCTCGCCCATGCTTTCACATTCTAAAAAGCTTTCATCCTTAAAATGTTCTGCAAGCTCATGCTTTAAGCGATCAATTTTATCTGTTTGGCTTAAGCGCTCATTCTCCATGCAATCTGAAAGATCTTTTAAACGATAACGTGATACTTTGATTCGGTTAGCTATCATAGCACGCTCTTCCTTTTGATATTGCCGAATTGTTTCAGGATTTAACAGACTCATGCAAAAGTTAACAATGGGATTATTGTCTTTAAAGAACTGTGGCAAATACATGGTTTTCATACCTTCATAGGTCTGCTGATCAAAATCAATGGCACGAATCCGATATTGAATATCATCAAAATCTGGTGTCATGTCTACCACATAATTGTATGAACGCATATCGCCCAAAAGACGAACAAAGCAACGTTCATTAAACTTAACAAACTCCTTGGCTAAACGAATTTTATTTAACTGAGGTTCTTCTAACCAGTTTTTAATAAATACATCACCAGGGATTCCCGCAATATGATCTTCAATAATGGTGTTTCCCTCTACAATGTAGCTTATTCGATTGGGTGAAAGTATATGTTCTAACTCCAAACCATAAATCCGCGAGGCATCTGCTTTTTTTACATAGAAGTAGTCGTAATTATCGTTGAATCGGTTTGTAATGCGCACCCGAAAAGGCTTTGAATTTCCAAAAGGACAATAGTCAATTCGATCAACAAAAAGGTGCTCCATCACAGTGGTATCCCCTTCTGTTTTCAAAAGAGAATAAACTTTGCACAACTTTTCATTCACCTCAGCCATTTCCGAAGGCTGGTAAAATACCGTTTCCCAAAGTGTATCCTTTCCAGCTTTATCGTAAAGTGAAATTGAATTTTCATAATGATTCAAATCATCATATCCAATGGGTAGCTTATGCTGACGGGAGTACTTTTTAAGGTACTTTCTTAAGGGACCTTGAATAGGGAAATTTTCCTTTTTCTTAGAAATGGTATTCATACGCTCAAGATAGCCAAATTTTTTGCATCAAGTCTTCGAAACTCAAGGGTTCTAAGAAATTTCTATCTTGATACACATGGGCCATAAGCTTCACTAAATTGGTTCTGTCTTCAAGCATGCGGTGTTCTATTTCAATATTTCCAAACAACTGCTGATAGGGCCTTTCATGGCGAAATTTCAACTTGGGCTTCAAATAAAAATGCTCTACCGTTTTTAGCTGCCCATTTTCTTCAACCACCTCTTTAGTTGCATTTTTTAAATGATATTCCTCTGCTTCTAAAAGCTCAATAATGTGTTGTATAAAAAACTGATAATCGTTGCTTGTCCAAGGCTCTTCCCCATGAAAATAGAACCCATTGGAAAGATGATGGGTATAGCGGTAGTAATTCACATTAGCCTCTGGGTTGGCAATGCGTAGCATTCTATTCTCTCCCACATGTTCAATA
>CAJXFJ010000046.1 GCA_913052515.1 uncultured Flavobacteriales bacterium
TGTCTGGCAGTTGAAGTTGCACTAATAAATATGAGAATAACTCCAACTACAAATAATGAAATGGCTGTTAAACTGAAAGCTTTCGTTTGTGGCCCTTTAAATCTTAGTAATAATTTTAAGCCTCCATATAGAATTCCTAAAACAGGCATTAATACTACCAATGAAATTCCAACCAAACCAATTCCATACATTAAATCAGAACTGAAGAATAGATTAGCATATTCACTAAACCAGTTTTGATCAATCTTCGCATCGTTAATTCCAACATCAAAAGGCCCCCCAGAAAGAACGATTAAGTATGAAATAAGAGCCAGTGCCGCAGCAATTACAAGTAGTACAGCGATTACTTTTACTATTAATAAGGCTGCGTAATAAAGTATTTTTCCAAAGAACTCAAAGAATCGATAGATTCCATGTTTTGCTTTTTCTCCATATTCAGCCGTTTCTCCTTTATTTACTTTTTTTTTAAAAGTGTTAAACTCGTCTTTTATAGCATTTCCTATGCTGTCAACATTAATGGGTTCTCCCTTCATTTCTAGTTTTTCGGCAGTAGTTTTTGCTGAGGGAATTATAATCCATAAGATCAAATAAACAAGAAGACCGGTTCCAAAACCAAAAAAGGCAATCAGAAACCCAGCTCTTAGCCAAATTTTATCAATTCCAAAATAGTAGCCAATTCCAGAGCACACTCCACCAATTACATTATCGTCATCATCTCTATAAAGCTTTTTACTATAAAACTTTTTTGAACTACTAGATGTGTTTGAAGACTTTGACTCTTCAGCATACTCTTCATCTTCACTAACGTAAGCTTCAGGTTCACCCATAACTTCAATCACTTCATTGACGTTTAGCATGGTAATTACTTCTTTACCATTTTCAAGCGCCTTATTGAATAGCTCGGCAATTCTTGCTTCAATGTCAGCCATGATTTCATCTTTACCATCAGAATCATGAAAATAGTTTCGAATGGTATTTAAGTAGTGGTGCAATTTATCGTAAGCATCTGCTTCAATATGAAACACTACTCCACTTATGTTTGCTGTAACAGTTTTATTCATTTTGGCTAGTATTTTATGCTTTGGGGTTTTTATTTCTAGTTAGGTTTACGGCATTGACTAATTCCGTCCAAGTTGATTCTAGTTCTTTTAAGAATTCAACTCCAACTTCTGTTAATGCATAGTATTTTCGAGGAGGACCTGATTTTGATTCTTCCCAACGGTACTTTAAAAGTCCCGCATTTTTTAATCGAGTAAGTAAAGGGTATAAGGTACCTTCTACCACAATTAATTTTCCTTCTTTTAGCTTATCTATAATTTCAGAAGGATAAGCCTCTTGAGATTCTAAAATGGAAAGAATACAAAATTCTAATACTCCTTTGCGCATTTGCGCTTTTGTGTTTTCTATCTTCATGAGTATTCTTTGTCTTAATTTTTATTGCTCACTTTCATTTTTCCGTAAACTGAAAGCAAGATTATTTTTTCGTCTTCTATCACTACAAAATGAGCTTCTTTGACTTCTTTTCCATTTCTAATGATCCAAAGACTAACCTGATTATCATCATTTTCACCTTCCTCAAAGTCTATCCATTCAAATCCTTCTTCTTCAAAAAGATGATTGATATCTAAACTGGTGGTAGTTTCATTTACAATCAACATTCTACCTTTTTCGAAATCACCAGTTATGAGTTTTTCTTTTCCATTAAAATCAATATCCATATCAAAAAAGTCTATCATTTTTTTGGATAAACTCATGCTAAATGCATCATAATTTTTTTCAATTTGATTGTAAACTTTATTGGCATCTGCATTTCCAGCTAATAAGCTATTTGCTGAAAATAAAAGAATGATAAGAATTTGTTTCATGATTGTATTATTTAATGCTATGCAAAGATATATACAAAAAAAGGTATTATGCAATACATAGTACTAAATATTTTTCAAAAAATAGTTTAAGATATTGAAAATCAAGTTTGTATAATTTGAAGTTAATCTAGCTTGGTTTTGTTATTCTTTCTAAATTTGTGCAAAACGAAAATAGATCATGGAGATATTTTTACATTCTGAGGCATGGATTAGCTTACTTACCTTAACTTTTTTAGAAATTGTTTTGGGTATTGATAATATCATTTTTATCTCCATCGTATCCGATCGACTTCCAAAAGATTCTCAAGCTAAAGCAAGAACAATCGGATTAATCTTAGCGATAATCATGCGAGTTGCTTTGCTGTTTGCGATTAGTTGGATTGTTCACTTAACGGAACCTATCTTAACGATTTTAGATTACGAATTGAGTTTCAGGGATTTAATTTTAATTGTTGGAGGACTCTTTTTATTAGCGAAGAGTACTTCAGAAATACATGAAAAAATAGAGGGTGATGCTCATACTGAGGAGAATTCAAAGGCAGTTAAAACTACAATATCAAAGGCGATTACTCAAATTGTGCTCTTAGATGTTGTGTTTTCTTTTGATTCAATTCTTACAGCCGTTGGTTTATCGAATCAGATAGTGATTATGATTATGGCAGTTGTTATCGCTTTAGTAATCATGTTGATTTTTGCCAAAAAAGTAAGCGATTTTGTGAATGAAAACCCGACGGTTAAAATGTTGGCTCTAGCCTTTTTACTCATGATTGGAACCCTTTTGATTTTGGATGGAGCTCATGTCCATGTTCCTAAAGGATATATATACTTCTCTTTGGTATTTTCATTATTGGTTGAGTTTTTAAATCAACGATTACGAAAAAAAGCAAAGAAAAATTAAGCCTCAACTAGCTCATCTACAGAATAGTCTTTTACAATATTATAAACACTATCTCTCTCAAGTGGAACCCTTCCAACAGCTTTTATTAAGCTAATTAATTCTTGTGTTGTCATAGTAGGAGATTGCTCTTCTGCACCTGCCATAGAATAAATCTTAGTTGAGTCATCTATGGTGCCATCAATGTCATTTACTCCATAATTCAGACTTAATTGTGCGGTATCTCTTCCAATCATAGGCCAGTAGGCTTTCAAATGTGGGAAGTTATCCATGTAAATTCTAGCTATGGCATACGTTTTTAAGTCTTCAATTACAGATACTTCTGGAATATGTGACATTTGATTATTTCCATTTCTAAACTTTAATGGAATGAAGGTATTAAAACCTCCTGTTTTATCTTGGAGCGTTCTCAATCGTTCCATATGGTCTACCAAGTGTTCTGCTTTTTCAATATGTCCATAAAGCATGGTTGCATTTGATGGCATTCCAATTTCGTGAGCAGCTTGGTGAATGGCAAGCCATTGTTCCGATGAACATTTGTCTTTGCAAATTTCATTTCGAATGTCTTCAGCAAAAATTTCTGCACCACCACCCGGCAGAGAATCTTGACCATGATCCTTCAAGATTTGCAAACCTTCCTTGTAAGATACTTTGGCTTTTCGGCACATGTATTCTAATTCAACAGCTGTAAAGGCTTTCACATGAATGCTTGGCCTTATTTCTTTAATTTTCTTAATCAAATTAGCGAAATAATCTAAACCCATCTTGGGGTGGACTCCACCAACAATATGAACTTCAGTAATATCTGAATCATTATAAGATTTAACAGTTTCTATAATTTCTTCTTCAGACATTTCCCAAGCATCGTAGTCTCCTTTGTCTCTCAGCAATTTAGAATAAGCACAAAATTTGCAATCAAAAACACAAATATTTGTTGGCTCAACATGAAAATTCTTGTTGAAATAAGTTTTATCTCCATGCTTTCTCTCTCTAATGTAATTTGCAAGGGCCCCAACAAAATTTAAATCTGCGTTTTCAAAAAGGTGTATTCCTTCTTGCGAATTGATTCTTTCTTCTTTTAAAACTTTGTCAACGATTTGATTTAAAATCGGATCATTCGTTTCTTTCTTCAGCAGTTCAATATTCATTTGTGAAATTCTATTTTTACAAAGGTACGATGCTATTTTGAACCCTTATAAAACAACTATTTTTTTAGAAAGGTTTATTTTTTCTGAAGAGAATTGAATAAAGTAAATTCCCTTTTCAAGCCTGCCAAGGTCTAATTCAATTGTATTGCTTGAAATTATAGGCTCAGTTTGAACCAATTCACCAATTTGGTTAAATACACTAATGTTAAAATCAATTGCTTCAATGGATGGATCAAATTGAATGGAAACTTTATTCTTTGTTGGATTTGGAAAAATTTGAATGTCTTGAGCTTTTTCTAAATCGTTAATTCCCACAGGAACACAACCTTTAGATAAGATGAGAGAAGTTCTTGAACTTACTATTGCTTGTCGCATGGCTTCTTTTTGACCTTCCGTAAAATTTCCCATGCAGCGGTCAAATACATAGCCCATAAAATTGCTCAACATATCTTTGCTACCACAGCTGCTTTGTGGCACAGTTGGACATAACTCATAAATAACCCCCTGATTTGGAGTGTCGGCAATTCCATCATCATTAGAGCAACTTTCGTTACTTCCCCAAGGGTGAAGTAGATTAAGCCAATGGCCTACTTCATGTGTGGCAGTTCTACCTTTGTCATAATTATTTTGCACATTTCCAACTCTTCCAAAATTGGTGTAATGAATCACTACGCCATCCCGATCAGCAGGTGAACCTGGAGGGAAAGCAAAACCGGCTACATTCGGACCTAAATCACAAACCCAAATATTTAAGTACAAATCTCGATTCCAAGCAGGAGATTCTTGATAATACTTATTTGTTAATCCAATGTTGTCAGTTGAAGTTTGTGTTCTTATAATGCCATCAGTAGGGTTTCCATTCGGGTCTCTAGTAGCCAAACAAAATTCAATAGCCACATCAGCTTTCGAAAATCCAGCTTCAACATTTGTGGTATCTGCATTTAATAATCTATAATCTTCATTCAATACCTCAATTTGTGATTGAATTTGGTTTAAGGAAATGTTTTCTCCTGCATCTTTATATAAAACATGAATAACTATTGGGATGGTAAAAATGGTTTCACTTTTCTGCTCAGATCGACTGTTTTTTCCTTTTTGAATCATTTGCTGATGCAATAAGTAATCCGCAGTATTCGTATAAATTTCTAGCACAGAATCAGATAAGCATCGACTTGATTGATGCTGACCAAAACTCATTTGCGAGAGTAATACGAAGCAAATCCATAAAATAAATTTATTCATAAGTCAAATATCTGAATATTAAGCAAGCAACGCTTTGGTATAAATAAACGTCTTTAGGGCGTAAGTATTTGTGGTAGATAACTTACTTTTCCCTGTAGCCCTCTTTTTATAGAGGGCTTTTTCATTAGCAAAAGTCGCAGTATTTAGCATCTTCTTGATGATTCAAAGTATTGTCTTTGTTAAACAACTCATTGATTAATGATTCGAGTAAAGCATTGAAAAGCATTTCAATACCATTGATCTGAAGAGGCATGAAGCCAGATTGACTTTTTTGCAATGAAATGATTCCGGCTTGACTTTTTTCGCATTCGTTTAAGCCCACCAAATAATGCATCAATTGAACTGCTTTGGGTTTTTTATTTTCAAGCAATGCTTCTAGTTTAGTTTGGTTTAATTCATTCTGGTAAACGCTGCCACTTTTATAATCGATAATTCTTTTTTGTTTTTTGAGTTGATCAATTCGGTCTATTTTACCCTTTAAAGCAACTTCATTCAGGTAGGGTGACTCAATTGTGATCTTTCGTTCAAACTTAGATTCAAGTGCTAGTATTAATAATTCATTTCCATTTAAGATTTCTTTTTCATCTAATGCAATTAAATTTTCTAAGTACTTTTCTGCGGCTTTGTATGTCAAAAAATGAAAGCCTTGATTCGGTATTGATTTAGTGTTTAAGAGATAGTGTTTCTGAAGTACTGCCTCACTTTCCTTTTTAATTTGTTTAATCGCCATTTGATCCATGACTAATCCGATATATGGAGTGTACAATTCTTCTAAACTATCATGCAAAATGTTACCATAAATCCTACTTTCAACTTGTTCTTGTAAACTATCTTCAACTCGAAGCCCCAAGCCATATTTAAAATAAAAATCTTGAGGGCAAGCAATCAATGTATTGAGAGCAGTTGCTGAGATACCATTTGTAAACAAGGATTTAAACTTTGTTAATGTTTCTTCAGTCTTCGCAATTTCAAATTCAGCCGCTACATGACTCTTTAAATCTTGATGTGCATGATGAATTTTTAGCTTACATTGGGGTGCTTTAGTTGGAATTTCATGCATGAGCTGTGAAATAAAGCGACTTTTTTCACCGCCTAATAATTGCTGAGTACTGTTGTTGTAAATTAATTGAACATGCGAAGCACGCTGTAGAACACGATAAAAGTGATAAGCATAAATTGCATCTTTTTCTCTGTAAGAAGGTAGTCCAAACTTCTTTTTGATGTCGAACGGAATAAAAGAATTTTGACTTTTCCCGGCGGGTAAGATACCTTCATTTAAAGAACAAAAAATGATTCGTTCGAAATCAAGCAATCTACTTTCAAGTACACCCATAATTTGCAAACCACTGAGTGGTTCTCCAACAAAAGACACTTCTACTTCAGATACCGTTTGTTGAAAAAAGTAAAGCACATCTTCAATTTGGTTAAAAAGCTGATATTTTTCTTGATAATCTATGATTTGTATAAAAACTAACTCAAAGTGAGCTAAATATTCATGATCAATCTTATTTCCAGATTTAGCAACTTGTTCAGATAAGCATTGGTTAAGTAGGAGTAAGTTTTTGATAATGCCATTGATTTCCACTTTTAGTGGAAAAATTGATACGCCTAATGCCTCATTCAAGGGAGAAAGGCCTTCTGTGCTTAACCAAGTCTTTCGGCCCTCTTGAACTTGTTGAATTAATTCATCTTTTTGCTTTTGAAAAGGCTTTGAAAGTTGGTTGATTAGTGGATGTTCTAAAAAGTAGAGTAAAGCTTTTGTGTAAATAAAATCACCATCATTTTCTTTTTGAGTTATGTTAATAAGTGATTCAAAATAAAATTGATAAAAATCGTAGATGTAACTCTGACTTAATTGAGTTCCCATAGTTACGTTAACAGCTTGTATGCTTTGGGGTATGCTTTCTAGCACAGGTGTTAGTAGATTTTCATCGGCTAATATCAAAGCCGTATTTTCTAACTTTTGCTCTTCGCTTAGCTTTTCAAGTAATTGAGCCATAAGCTTCGTTTGGCCAATATTGCCTGAGACACTGTACAAATCAATTTCTTTTTTTTGCTCATTCCAATTATTAAAAACCCAATTGAAAGTATTGCTTTTTTCCTTATGAAGTCTAAGAAAGTTGCCGGCTTCTTGCAAAGGGTCATCCATGTAATAAGCATCACAATCCCATAAAAATTCATGCTGGTGACTTTTTGAAAGTTTATTTAGTAGCTGCTGTTCAGCATTTGTAATTGCATTAAATCCAGCTATATAAATGGTTTGGTAGTTCAGATTTGAAAAAATTCCAGAACCATTGGCTTCTGCCAATCCTCTTAATTGCATGCCCGAATAGGCTAAGCCCTTTTTTTTCAGGTGCTCATTAAATTGCTGATAATATTTAGCAAGCCTTTTCCAAAACGATAAATACTTAAGTTGAAAATCACTGAGTTCCTCTCCATTTATATTCCAGCTTTCTAATGCTTTTGCTTCATTTAAAAATCCAAATAGCGACTCACTATCGATTAGATATCGGTCAATTTCATTAAAGTCTTGAAGTAGCGTATTCGCCCACATCACAAATTCACTCAAAGGTTGTGCTTCCTCTTTTTCTATCTGTTTGTAAACTTGGTACAGTTCTAAAATTAACTGCGTTGGCTGGGCGCATACTGAATCGGAATGTTCTTCAATAAAGTCTACTAAACTATAAATTTGAGGAGCCAAACTTGAGCGGTTTAGCTTTTTTGCAAATTGATTATTCAAAAAAGTGCCTGCCCTTTTGCTAGGAAGCAATATCAAACAATCTTCTAATTGTGATTCTTTTTTAAGAATGTAATCGGCTACATGGCTAATAAAAGTTTGCATGTTGTAAACTTAATCAAGCCTTAAATTAATTTGGATTTCATTTTAGAAATATTCTTAACAATGGCAAGACTATTGCTTTATTGACCGCAAATAGATGATTAATTTTGTGCCACTTATGATGATTAGATTTAGTCTTAGCGTATTCATTTTATTTACTTTACAATTAAGCCTTTTTGCTCAAGATTCTACCGCAGTGAACTGGAATCAACTGGATGAAAATGGTCTGAAGGTAGGGAAGTGGCAAGCCAATTATCAAAGTGGTTCCAGACGTTATGTTGGTCAATTTGAAAATGGAAAGCCTTTTGGTGTATTCAAGTATTACTTTCCTTCAGGAGAGCTGCAAACGGTTCTTGAATATTTTGATCGAGAAGGTCGCCAAGCTTTTGCAACTCTTTATTACCATACCGGAGAAAAAATGGCAGAAGGATGGTATTTGGATCAAAAGAAAGATAGCACATGGAAAACATTTGGAGCCAATGAGACGATTCTTTCTGAAGGAGCTTATTATCAGGGAGAAAAGTATGGATTATGGAAAACATATTATCCAAATGGAGTTTTAGCTGAGGAGCTCTATTTTCAAAATGATTACGAGCACGGTCCTATGAAGACTTATTTTGATAATGGCAAATTAAAACAAGAAGCTAATTTCGAAAATGGCTTTTTGAATGGTCTGTCAATTCAATATGACCCTCAAGGTAAAAAAATTATAAAAGGAATTTATTACAAAGGGGCTAGAGACAAAAATTGGGTTTACTACAAAGATTTAGAGGTAGATAAAGTTTTAGAGTACGATAAGGGAAAGTTGTTAAACCCTGAAGTACTGCCAGAAACTGATGGTGATAGCTTAATGAATAGTATTAGAAATAATCGAAAAGATTATTTGGAATTTGAAGATTTGAGAGGAAAGATAAAATATGAGTAAAAAAGGAAAGGTATTGGTAGCCATGAGCGGCGGAATCGATAGTTCGGTGACCGCCTTATTGCTACATGAGGAAGGGTATGAGGTTATTGGTGTTACCATGAAAACTTGGGATTACGCTAGTTCAGGAGGTGGCAGAAAAACAACAGGTTGTTGTAGCTT
>CAJXFJ010000047.1 GCA_913052515.1 uncultured Flavobacteriales bacterium
CGCTTATTTGACAGAGATACTCTTTTTGTACATCAATATAAAATCAATTTTCTATTTGTTTTGAAAGCATATTCTCAGTTTGGAAATATGACCTTTGAAAAATTTAGAAGAGAAACTAAAAACAAGTTTAGAAATAACTTTATTGAATTCTTTTCAAATAAGAAATCCGAGTTTGACTTTTATGAATATGAAAAACAAGATTTTGAAAACTTTGTCGAAAAGAACTTTAGAAAAATAAACGGTAAAACATTCATCACCAAAGAGGAAAAATTGATTTTGGCTAAACATAAAGAAGATGAAAGTTTAAACGAAATTCTAGCTGAATTTAAGGAATATAAATTGCAATAGCCAACCCAAGTTCAAGCACATTGCAATCCTCGTTCCTGCGGTTGCAAAGAGCTTTCACGCCAACGCTGAAAGGCAACCGAAAAAAAAGCACGATGCCCCAACAAAAGCTATACGTAATGCGGGCAAAAGTACTAGCCGGAAAGTAAGTGCCTCAATTCCGCCAAAGCTACGCTTTGACGTTTTAGAGAAAAATAAGTTAAAAACACAAAGTGTAGCTTTGGCTAACGTAAGTGCTAAACCGAAAGATAAGTGTTTCAAAATCCTGCACTACGCATAGCCGAGACGTTAGGCTTAATTAGGTACGATATATAAACATCCTTTACAGCGTTATACAAACATCGTTTACACTTTTTTAGCTTGCAATTTGAATCAAAACTCAAATTATCATGCCTTGGAAAAGAACCACGACTACTGAGCCAAAAACAGAATTTATTAATAAACCGAAAGACAACATCCAAACCTAACGTGACTGCACTTACTTCTGAAGATATACTTTTCTTGTTTCTGTTCTATATTTAACTATGTACAAACCATTAGTCAAATTAGAAATATTAAAGTCAGTGACTGGCCCAATGACATCCTTATTTAGAATTAATCGACCTTGTTGATCAAAAATTGTAATCAATCGATCGAATCCTGATTTACCTTCAATTTCTACTTTAAAACTTCCATCAGTTATTGTAGGGTATACCTTTAAAAGTTCTTTTTCTTTTTCAACTGATTCATCAAGTCCAACTACTGAGCAGCCTGCTTGTAAATTATCACCAAAGAAAATCCATCCTTTGCTTATTAGAGTGTTTCTTGCCATTTGACTAGCACAGTACTCTAGGCCCTGAACTCCAAAGGTTATAGAATCAGCAAGATTTTGGCTGCCCCATGAATTCAATGTAGCATCATAGTTTGAAACTGACATTGCACTGTTATCAAACATTCTATACAATGAAACTCGGCCTTTAATAGAGTCCAAATTCCATGCTGATAAATCTTGATTAAATGCGAATGCATCTCTAAACATTTCTCTCATGCTAGTAACATTAGATACATCCCAATTGCTTAATGAATGATTAAAAGATGAGTTAAATGCGAACATCCCTTCCAATGATACTGCACTTGACACATCCCAGCTATTAATGTTTTGATTAAATGCAGAGCGATTAAACATATTACCGAAATAGATTACATTAGAAACATTCCAAGTATCTATGTTAGTATTAAATGCAGAGTTATAAAACATTTGACCCATGTTTATAACCGAATCGGTAGTCCAATTTGAAATGTTTTTATTAAAAGACGAAGCATCTCTAAACATCCCAAACATGCTCTTTACAGCACTAACATCCCAATTGTTTAATTCTTGATTAAAGCTCAAACAATGATTAAACATATAATTCATATTCTCCACCGAAGACACATCCCAATTACCTATTGGTTGATTAAAAGGTGTACCGGTGAACATTCGTAACATCGACTTAACAGAAGATACATCCCAATTAGCTAAAGGCTGATTAAAGTTTGAATAGCTGAACAAATCATCCATATCAGTTACATTTGAAACATCCCAATTAGCTATAGGCTGATTAAATGCCTGAGCACCAGAAAACATGGAACTCATGTCGGTAACGGAGGAAACATCCCAATTGGAAATCGGCTGATTATATCTCCAAGCAGAGGCGAACACTTTAGACATGTTCTGTATATTGGAAACATCCCAATGATCAATCCTTCCATCAAATTCAGAGTAAAAAAACAAGCCCTCCAAACTTGTAACACTATCTAAATTTGGGGAATCATGAGCTGAAATTTGAAGGAAGCGAGTATTTCGAAATCCATATTCCATATTTTTCCATGCATTATCTCCCCACTGTTTTACATCAATAATCTTTGGGCTTACAAGTAAACGTGGGAAATCGCCCCTAATCCTGATTGTATATACTCCTATACTATCATAAGTTAATAAGAAATCTCCTTGTAAGCCTAAAGTATCAAAGATCCCGTCATTGTTCCAATCTAAGTCATAATTATAGTGGTAATTACTATCTGTCAATATTCTAAAAGAACTATCACTTACATAAGGTTCTAATATTGAGGTTTGATAGGTGGTAACAAAATCAGAGCTATCTAATGAAGCACTGAATTGAGCACTTAAATGATTTAGACCGAATAAAAACAATAAAAGAAAAGTTGCAATTATTTTTTGAGAATTTGGTATTGTTTTCATCATTAAATTTTTTATTAGATTATACCTGTTAGAGTTATTTCTAACCATTTTCGTTGCCTGAGAAATAGGAACTTTTGTTTTAAAGCTTCATAATTGAGATTGACGCTAATAACAACACTTGTATTATCGTTTTGACTGATTACAAGGCTCATAAAATAAAAACGGCTCGCTCACAAAAAACTGAGCTAAAAAACAAGAATTTATTCCATTAATTTCTACCTTTTTTATTAGTCTCAAAAATGCTTTTCAGTTTAACTAAGTACTAAACTGCCCTGCTTGCTCTTTTGTGGGAAATGGTAATTTTAGCAAAACCATTGCTGACTCCCTGATGATAATTATAGTGAATGTTTATGTATTGCAGTTATAAGTCATGAATGAACTAAAAACCATAAGAGCACACTACAAACCTATTCAGCCAACTGTTTCGGCTAAGGATAACGAAATACAGTATCTAGAAAGCAGGCCATGTAAAGAAATTGAAAACTTCATTTACTGTTTCTGGCAACTCAAAACACAAAAACCGCTAGAAAACGATTATAATTACCGAGTAGTTTCTGATGGCTGTATTGATTTATTTTTTGACCATAACAATCCAGCAGATAATTTTGTGATGGGATTTTGTAAAAAATTCGTTCAGTTTCCAATCGGTAAAGAATTTGATTATATCGGAATTCGATTTTTACCATCTGCTTTTCCAAGTCTCTTTGGGATAAATGCGAAAAGTTTAAGTAATCAATCGCAAGAATTAAAAAGTATTCTACCTCATTTAGCTAAATGGCTTTGCATAGAAATTAAGCCTACAGATTCATTTGAAACTATTAGCTGTAAATTGAACGAAAAATTCACTCGGTTTTTAGAAAAACAAACGATTATTTACGACCAGCGTTTTTTAAATTCACTACAACTGATTCTTAAAAAAAAGGGAAACTTGGATACCGAAAAAGATCTTATGACGGGTTTAAGTCCCAGACAATTGCGTAGAATCTTCAATTTTTATATTGGAACAACCGCCAAGTCTTTCAGCAATGTAGTCCGTTTTCAATATATTTTAAATAGCACGCCAAACAAACAAAGTTTAAAAGACAATAAATTGTACTTTGATGTTGGATTTTTTGACCAAGCCCATTTTATTAAGAGTTTCAAAACCTTCTACGGGGTTACACCTACTGAAGCCTTTTATTAGTTTGTCCGTTTTTTACAATTTTCCTGCTTAACATGCGGCTATGTTTGTTTAAACAAATTTAATCAACATGAAAGTATTTCTATTAACTGCATTTGTAATCAGTATAGGATGGACAAATGCTCAAACTACTAACAAAATGAAACTTAACGCAGGAATTATTACCGAGAACTTAACTGAAACCAAGAAATTCTACACTGAAATTCTAGACTTTGGAATCAGCTTTGAAAATGAATTTTACCTATTGCTTCACACACCAAATCACTCAGCAGAAATTGCTTTTCTAAAACCAAACCACCCGAGTCAAAAGCCCATTTTTCAATCTGAATTTAATGGTAAAGGAGTTTACTTAACAATTGAAGTTGAGCATGTAGATGATGTTTACAAACAACTCAAGGCAAAAGGAGTTATCATAGAAGTTGAACTCCGTGATGAGCCTTGGGGAGACCGACATTTTGCCATTGTAGATCCCAATGGGATTGGAATTGACTTTGTCACTTACACCAGTCCCGATGAATAATCTGCTTTGTAAAAGCGTAGGTAGAGGTGAAAAAAATGAGCTCTTTAATTGCCATTTGAATAATCGAATAAGCGTATTAAGACTATTTTTTCTTTGCACTTTAATTTTATCAATCGTAGGTTCAAAATTTGTTTCTCATTAGCAAATGGATGACTACCTTCTATACTTCTTGTTCCGTTTACCGGGTATTATCGTCCTTTCAGTTTTTAGTGGCTTTACATACAAAGCTGGCGATCTTTATCATATGAAAGGCGGAAACTGGAAAGAGTATACAATCAGTTCAATATTTTGGGTCGCTTTTTTCTTATATTTTTTCATTCGAAATAATTAGAGCTACTACTCACCGCTTCATGCTTATTTACTTTAGATGCAGAATGCCAAAAACAGCTTTTTATGAATTTCTCTCCTTCCGCCTAACCCTAATTTTCAACCATTTACATGACTTCTTATCGTTTAGTCAAGAATTCAAGAGAAATTAAAAAACTCTGCCTTATCTTGTTTGTCTATTTAAAACTAATCCCGATGAAAAAATCCATTTTACTCATCTCTATTTTATCTTGCTCATTTATGACACAAGCACAAGAAGAAGTTGTAAAAGGTAATCCAGAACTTGTTTCTTCCTCAGAAGAATTAAAAGCGTTAGCCGCTAAAGAAACTGGTGATTACAAATACAGCGTGAAAGACTATTTTAAACGCCCGAATCAGTTTTCATTCAAATTTTCGCCAGATGGCCAATATGTTTCTTACAAACAAAGAGACGACAAGGGTAAAAGTCATGTGTACATCAAAAACACCGAAACTGATGAAATCACCAAAGTGATTGAAGAAACCGATGAATTAATCAGAGGATACTTTTGGGCCAACCCCAATCGTTTGATTTACACCATGGATAAAGGGGGTAATGAAAATTACCATTTGTTTGGAGTAGATATTGACGGTAAAAATCAAGTCGAACTAACCCCTTTTGAAGGCGTGCGAGTTAGTATCTTGGAATCCCTGAAAGAGGATAAAAATCACATGATTATTTCCATGAATAAAAACAATCCTCAAATCTTTGAACCTTTTAAAATCAATATTGAAACAGGAGATTTGGAACAGCTTTATTCCAATGATGATCCTTCTAACCCTATAAGCGGTTATGACTTTGACAAGGATGGTAATCTAAGAGCTTTTACCAAGCAACAAAATGGAACTGAGTATGTGCTTTATTACCAAATTGAAAAAGGAGGAGAATTTGAAGAAGTGCTTACCACGAATTGGAAGGACAATTTTTACATCATGGAGTTTGATTATACTTCAGAAAATAAACACGATGCTTATGTGATGACTAATTTAGAAAGCAATACCGATGAAATATTGCTTTATGACTTAGCTAAAAAGAAAAGCATAAAGAAAGTTTACAGCAACCCTACTTTTGATGTGGGTGGTATGGGCTTTTCGAGAAAGAGAAACTTTGAAGTAGATTATTTCTTCTACAATGGTGAAAAGTATCACATTATTCCTGTAAGTGAAACGGCTAAAGAACTTGATAAACTCTTCAAGGCGCAATTTGGCGATAAGGACTTTTACATTAGCAGTAAAACAGATGATGAAGAAAAATACCTGCTGTATGTTACTTCTGACCGCTTATACGGCAAATACTTTACATACAATAGAAACAACAATGAATTTAAAGAAGTAATTGACCTAATGCCTCAACTCAAAGAGGCAGATATGGCTGAAATGCGCCCGATTAAGTTTACGTCAAGAGATGGACTTACCATTTACGGCTATTTAACTATTCCCATAGAAGCCGTGGAAGGTCAAAAAGTTCCCTTAATTGTAAACCCACATGGAGGGCCTTATGGACCAAGAGACAGTTGGGGTTACAATCCGGAAACGCAATTATTTGCAAGTAGAGGCTATGCTACCCTGCAAGTAAACTACAGAGGTTCTGGTGGCTATGGGAAAGATTTTTACTTAGCAGGCTGTAAGCAAATTGGCCGTAAAATGTTGGATGATTTAGAAGATGCCGTAGCTTATGTAAAAACACTAGATATGATTGATGAAAGTAAGATTGCCATCTATGGTGCGAGTTATGGTGGTTTAGCCACCTTAGGTAGTTTGGTTAAAACACCCGACTTGTATACCTGTGGGGTGGATTATGTAGGTGTTTCTAACCTATTTACTTTTTTCAAGTCATTTCCACCCTATTGGAAACCTTATTTACAACAAGTGTATGAGCAATGGTATGATGAAAATGATCCTGAAGATCAAGAAATCATGAAGGCCGTTTCGCCTGCTTTAAACGTAGATAAAATGACCAAACCGCTTTTTGTAGTTCAAGGAGCAAACGATCCTAGGGTTAATATCGACGAATCAGATCAGGTGGTGAAAAACTTGAGATCGAGAGGAATTGAAACTCCCTATATGGTTAAATATGATGAGGGGCATGGATTTGGAAAAGAAGAAAATCGCATTGAATTATATGAAACCATGATGGGTTTCTTTGCCATGCATTTAAAATAATCAAACAATATAAATTTGAAAAGGCGTGCTGAATAGCACGCCTTTTTTTCTTCTACCCTATTCGCTTTAGCAATTTTATCCTGTAGTTTTAGGAGACTTTTTGATAAATAAAATGATTTCTTATAATTGAAGACGTTTAAAAAATCATTTGTATTTACAATTTAAATTGACTTGTTTTACTCTTGTCAAAGTCTCTAAATGCCTCGGCGAATAAGTATAGAAGATGAGCAAAATTGAAGAGAGAGCTTAACCTTAACCCAATTTATTTTCGCCCATTTGCAGATTTTAATGCTTGCTTAATTTTTCTACCAATACGCGTACCTTTTTTTACATGTATATACTCATCGGCATCATACTGATAGGCTTTCACTCGGTTATTTGACAAGTGAATCAGCTCTGTTACCTTTTTAACACTTTTGTTAAAATATACTTCCACTACACTTTCTAAATGGTGGATGGTAGCAATAGAATCATTTGATTCTAAATTGAGCATTTTACTATTTACTGTTGTCATATTGTATAGGTTTAAATTAATTGTTCGTTATGTTGACTTTGGTCGAGTCCAAACTCTTCAGACTCCACGTCTACTCTTAATTGAGTAATATAATTTGTGATTTTATAGAGCGTAAAAGAAATGGCAAAAACAAAAAGAGAAACGAGCACAAGAGCGATCAGGTGCTTAACAAAAGTTTCGTACTGCCCATAAACCAAACCCACTTCTTTAGCAAAAACACTAGTGGCAATCATTCCAAACATTCCGCTCACACCATGCGAAGGGAAAACATCAAGACTATCGTCAATTTTAGACTTATGCCAATACTTCATTACCGTTCTGCATATAATTGGGGCTGCCATTCCAATGATTAAACTGTGCCCAATATTTACTAAGCCAGCTGCAGGTGTAATGGCTACTAAACCAATAATGGCTCCTATACAAGCATTTAATGCCGATACTTTTTTACCGCTTAACAAATCCAATAAGATCCACACAATCATGGCTGCAGCACTGGCTGTATTGGTAGTTGCTAATGACATGGCCGCTTCTCCATTTGCACCAAATGAGGATCCTGCATTAAATCCAAACCATCCAAACCAAAGCATTCCAGTTCCTAAAACCACAAAGGGAATATTGATGGTATTCTCAGTATCTTGAGACTTTCTTCTGCCTAAAGAAATAGCCCCAGCAAGGGCTGCAATTCCTGCCGACATGTGAACTACCGTTCCGCCAGCGTAATCTAAAATTCCCCATTGTCTTAAAATTCCTTCCGGATGCCAAGTCATATGAGCTAATGGCGCATAAACGAATATGGAAAATAAGGTTACAAATATGAGGTAGCCATTAAAGTTAATACGCTCTGCAAATGCTCCTGAAATCAAAGCTGGCGTAATAATGGCAAACTTTAGTTGAAACATGGCAAAAAGAATCAAGGGTAATCCCGGAGATAAGTCGGGATGCGATTCTGCACCTACACCTTGAAACATGAAAAAGGTTCGAGGATCACCAATCACTCCTCCTATGCTATCGCCAAAGGCTAAACTAAACACAAGAACTACCCATAAAACACTGACTAAGCCCAAAGCAATAAAGCTTTGTAAAATGGTACTAATGATGTTCTTTTTATTGACCATTCCCCCATAAAAGAAAGCCAATCCGGGAGTCATAAAAAACACCAAACATGTTGCCGTGAGCATCCAAGCGATATCTGCATGATAAGAGATAGTAGAGTCCATTAAAGAAATAATTTTGAACGAAAATAAATCAACAAAGCCATTTATTAAACTATAATCATCATTTTATACACCTTACTAACAATATGTTAATATTTATACTATATATTTGATTTTTATTCATTTTAAACCTGAAATATGAACTTAATTCGAAATATTGATAAAGTAGACAAGCTGATTTTGGCTTATTTAATTGAAGACGCAAGAATGCCATACACTGAAATCGCTCAAAAAATCAATGTTTCGCCTGGAACGATACACGGAAGGGTTAAAAAACTAGAGAAAAGAAACATTATAAGCGGAGCCACTTTAAAAGTCAATTATGATTTGGTTGGATATGCTTTTACCGCCTATGTAGGAATTATTCTCCACCGAACCATAGAGTCTGAGCGCGTACTAAATGAACTTCAAAAAATTGCAGAAATTACGGTTGGCTCCGTTATTTCTGGACAATATGGTATTCTTTGTAAAATAAGATGTAGAGATGCTAAACACGCTCGAGATGTCATTTATAAAATCAATGAAATTT
>CAJXFJ010000048.1 GCA_913052515.1 uncultured Flavobacteriales bacterium
ATCTTTAACATAAATGGCCAATTGGTTCAGCAGTATGTTAAACCGTCAAAGGAGCTTGAATTATCCTCTTTAGAAAATGGGGTGTATTTTATTCAAGCCTCTAATAAACAAGGTAAGTTTTATACAGAAAAGCTTATAATTAACCGATAAGCTTCTCTGCTTCTTCCAATGCTTTTACAATGCCAGAAGGATTTTTGCCACCTGCGGTTGCGAAAAAAGCTTGACCACCTCCACCACCTTGGATGTGTTTGGCTAATTCACGAACGATTTGCCCAGCATTCCAATCTCTTTCAGCCACCAAATTTTCACTTATTAGTACAGAAATAGTTGGCTTCCCTCCTACTTTTGAGGCTAAAACCATAAACAAGTTTTCAACTTCCCCTTTCAATTGAAAGGCCAAATTCTTGATGGAACCTGCATCTAATTCTACTTCTTGAATAATGGCATTAACGCCATTTGTAGGTTTTATTGAATCGATCAACTCTTGTTTTACATTGCCCGCTGCTTTGGCTTTTAGCTTTTCAATTTCCTTTTGCAGTTGCTGGTTCTCTTTCAATAAATTGTCAACCGATTGCTTTAAATTTTTCGGCTGCTTTAAACTTTGTTTTAAGTCTTCAAGCAAGTCGTTTTGTTCAAAAAAGAGTTTTTGAGCCGCTTCTCCACTAACTGCTTCAATCCTTCGAATACCTGAAGCAACTGCGCTTTCAGAAGTAATTTTAAATAAGCCAATTTCTCCACTTGCTTGTACATGTGTTCCACCACATAATTCAATGGATTCTCCAAATTGGATTACCCTTACCGTATCGCCATATTTTTCTCCAAATAAAGCCATTGCTCCTTTTGCTTTTGCCTCTTCTATGGGAATATTTCGTTCTTCCTCTAAGCTTAAGTTTTCGCGAATACGTTCATTCACAAACTCTTCAATTTGACGAATCTCTTCTTGATTTACTTTCTGAAAATGAGAAAAGTCAAAGCGCAAATAGTCAGGATTAACCAAAGAGCCCTTTTGTTCCACATGTTCCCCTAAAATATTCCTTAAGGCTTGGTGCATTAAATGCGTAGCACTATGGTTAGCCATGCTTTTTTTACGTGCACCTTGATTTACATGCGCTTGAAAAGTAGCCTCGATATCTTTTGGTAATTCTTTTGAAAAGTGAACGATTAATTGATTTTCCTTTTTGGTATCTATAATGCTAATCTTTTCTCCATTAGACTCTATGTAACCGGTATCACCCACTTGTCCACCACCTTCAGGGTAGAATGGAGTCAAATTAAAAATCAATTGATACAACTTCTTTCCTTTTTGCTCTACTTCTCGGTAACGACAAATTTTAACTTGACTACTCAGGTAATCGTAACCAATAAACTCTTCTTTTTCGTCTTCACGCAACACAATCCAGTCGCCTGCTTCTACTTTTGTGGCTTCTCTCGAGCGCTCCTTCTGTTCTTGAAGCCTGGACTCAAACCCCTTTAAATCAACCTTTAAGCCTTTTTCTTCAGCTAAAAGTGAAGTTAAATCAATAGGAAAGCCAAACGTATCGTATAACTCAAAAGCAAATTGCCCATCTACCATTTGATTAGAATTTGCTTGGTAAGTTTCAAAACGTTCAATGCCTTTGGCTAAGGTTCTTAAAAACGATTGCTCTTCTTCTAAAATCACTTTTTGAACTAAGGCTTTCTGAGAAATCAATTCTTCAAATGTATCGCCCATGCTTTCACTTAAAGTGGGAAGCAATTGATTTAAAAATGGCTCTTTTAAATTTAAGAAGCTATACCCATAACGCACCGCTCTTCTTAAAATACGTCGAATAACATAACCTGCCCCTGTATTAGATGGCAACTGGCCATCCGCAATGGTAAAGGCAATGGCTCTTATATGATCAACAACAACTCGAAAAGCAATGTCTTTTTTTGAATCGGTAGCCGTATATTCTAGACCTGAAAGACTTTCTAATTTCCTTAATAAGGGCGCAAACACATCCGTATCGTAGTTCGAAGTTTTTCCTTGAATGGCCATACACAAACGCTCGAAGCCCATTCCTGTATCTACATGTTTGGCAGGCAATGATTCTAGTGAACCATCTTTTTTACGGTTAAACTCCATAAAAACCAAGTTCCAAATTTCCACCACTTGTGGATGATCTTGGTTTACCAAATCAGCACCTTTTACTTTTTGTATTTCTTCATCGGTACGCAAATCCATGTGAATTTCTGAACATGGTCCACAAGGTCCAATATCTCCCATTTCCCAGAAATTGTCTTTTTTATCTGCTTTTAGAATTCGGTCTTTAGATAGTATTTTGGACCAAGCTTCATAGGCTTCTTCATCCTCCCCTAATCCATCTCCTTTATCGCCGCCAAATACAGTCACGTACAATCTGTCTTTACTTAGTCCTAATTCATCAGTTAAAAATTCCCATGCCCATGGAATCATTTCGGCTTTAAAGAAATCACCAAATGACCAGTTTCCAAGCATCTCAAACATGGTATGATGGTAAGTATCTACTCCAACTTCCTCTAAATCATTATGTTTCCCGGAAACCCGCAAACACTTTTGAGTATCTACCACTCGCGGAAATTTTGCTTCTTGATTGCCCAAAAACAAATCTTTAAACTGATTCATTCCTGCATTGGTAAACATTAAAGTTGGATCATCTTTTACCACAATCGGAGCAGAGGCAACTAATTCATGTTGCTTCTTTTGAAAAAAATTAAAAAAGGCTTCGCGGGTCTCTTTTGAGGTCATAGCTGTTGAAAACTTTTGAACTTTACTAACTTTCTTTAACAGTGCATTAACACCTTTGTGTTTTGAAGAAAAGCTTTGGAAGCTTAACTTTGCCCTGCTTTTTTTAAGGCATCAAATTTAATTAAATAAGCCAGCAAAATTGCCTAAGACTAAATATAGATTTAATACAAAAACCCTTAGCTACGAAAAGATTGAGCTAGACTGGAAACAAAAAATTTTCAGAGCTTCTACTTTTATGATTGCAAGCCTTTTTATGGGATTTGTGTTTTATATGGCTGCTAGTAAATTAATTGATTCGCCTAAAGAGAAACTTTTAAAAAAGGAAAACAGTCAATTAAAATCTCAATACGAATTACTCAATAGTCGAATGGACCAAGTCACTGGTGTATTGGAGGACATTCAGCGTAGAGACGATGAGATTTACCGCGTGATATTTGAAGCTGAACCCATTGCGAAAGAGATTCGAGAAGCAGGATTTGGTGGTGTAAATCGCTACAAAAACATTGAGGGTTATAAAAACTCTGAACTGATTATAGAAAGCGCTCAAAAACTAGACAAGATTACAAAGCAACTTTACATTCAATCTAAATCCTACGACGAAGTCTATAATATGGCTTCCAGAAAAGAGAAAATGCTAGCTTCTATTCCAGCTATTCAGCCGGTTGCCAATAAAAATTTAAAGCGCATGGCTTCGGGTTATGGCATGAGAATGCACCCCATTTACAAGCGAAGAAAAATGCACACTGGCATGGATTTCTCAGCGGAAAGAGGAACTGAAATTTATGCTACCGGAAACGGCAAAGTGATTCATGTGGAAAGTAGTCGAAGGGGCTATGGAAATCACGTTATTATAGATCATGGATATGGATATAAGACGCTATATGCGCATATGAGCCGCTTTGATGTTCGCAGAGGGGAAGAAGTTCGTAGAGGTCAGGTAATTGGTTATGTTGGTAACACAGGAACATCTGTTGCACCGCACCTTCATTATGAAGTACATAAAAA
This sequence comes from uncultured Flavobacteriales bacterium, assembly GCA_913052515.1. Next base: position 3,752 of record CAJXFJ010000048.1, read on the forward strand.
TGGTGAGAAAGTAAATCCGATCAATTACTATTTCAACGACTTAAGTCCTGAAGAATACGAGCAAATGATTGAGTTTGCATCTCAGCCTACGCAGTCTTTTGATTAATTATGGAAGCTACTCCAAACAAACTTTATTACAGCATTGGTGAAGTAAGCCAAATGTTTGAGGTAAACACCTCATTGATTCGTTTTTGGGAAAAAGAGTTTGCTATAATCAAGCCCAAGAAAAACAAAAAGGGGAATCGTCTATTTACTCAAAAGGACGTTGACAACTTCCACTTAATCTATCACTTGGTAAAAGAAAGAGGTTTTACGCTTGAGGGAGCAAAAAAGAAGCTCCGAGAAAATAGAGATGACACCATGAACCAAGTGGAAATGTTAAAGTCACTCAAAAAAATTAAAGGCTTTTTATTGGAATTGAAAGAAGAGCTCTAATTGATCTTTACCCTTCTTAGTTGATTTAAGCCAAGCCATTGCTTTCCTTCAATCACTACATCAAATTGAATTTCATATATTCCAGGCTTATTTGGAGTAGCCACTTTAATCTCTTGAACAAATTCATGCCAAACATCTACCTCCAAAGGAGTTCGAATTCCATCCCATTGAACAATTTCTCCATCTTGTAACCAATGATAAGAAATAAATAATTGATGGTCTAAATGAGAAGGCAGTGGAACATCTGCTCCATTTTTAATCAATACAGGAAATAGTAAGGTGTCATTTTTTTGCAAGCTAACTTCTGTTGATTGCAAAGCTTCTAACCGCACTTTTTCAGCATATTCCACAATCGGCAACTCAAAATTTGCTTGATTTAGACTTGAATAATCTTCTTGCTTCAATTCAAAAAAACGATCGTTTAGGAAATCATATTCCTCAATTTCAAATCTTCTAAATAGAAAGTTAGTTGAATTCAATTGTTGTGGATTTTTTCCAAATTCAAAATCAGCAGAGGTTATCAAACTAAGTGCATTAGACTTACCATCACAAGCTGAAATTAAAAGTGCTTCAATAGGATTTGCCCAAGTAGGTAGCGAATAATTTTTCTCAAAATTTGAATTATCAATAATGTACTTACTTCCTCCTAAGGTTTGTGCATAATCAACAATTCTTTCCCATTGTTTCATGCGTTCTTGCATGGGTCTTCCATAATCCCAAATCCAATACATTCGTCCAAACAAAAGCAAAGTAATCAGTACACTTGAAAGTTGTTTTACTCTTATAGATTTTGATTCAAAGACAGCATAAGCAAAGGGAACAGCAACTAAAAACACGAGTGGATTATACATGGATTCGAAGTAGCGAATAAAACTTACGGCCGAAGCTTTATTATTCACTGCAATAAGAATGAGCAATATACTACCAAGAAATACCAACAATTTTTTTCCTTCTTTTCTTCGTATAAAAAGAAGAACAACTATTCCAGTCATTAATAACAAATCGGGAAAATAAGTACTGAACAATTCCCATAGTTGCCATAAGTAATCTGAGTCCAATAAATTAGTCCAACTAGCATCAACATCAAACTTTCCTTTGGTGTTACTCCATTCGTATTCGGAGAAGGTAAAGAATTCTACTACTAAACCAATCAGAAAAAAAGAGCCTGTGATGAGATGAATCTTTTTCTGCCAGCCATAATCTAAATAATGAAAGGCAAGGGCTAATCCAATAAGCAAGAAATTCTCTGGATGGGACATCATGGCAAACCATTGCGCCAATAACAAAAGCATTAACCACTTATCATCGCTGTATTTGGCAGAGCGCAAAATGGAATAAAACAAAACTGCAATGGCTGCTCCATAAGCTATCTCATACATGGGACTGTAGTACATCCACAACTGCCCAACCAAGTGAACTAAAAGTAAAGCAAAAGCTCCTGCTCGATCTTTTAATGGATATAAAATAATGAGAAACAAGAGGTAGAAAAACAGTTCATGACCGAAAGACCACAACACCAATAACACTTTTAAAGGAAAGCCTAAGTAATAGCCTATGAGTGGCAATACTTGTGACAGTGCTAGAACTGTTCGTCCATGCTCTATATGAAACCAGCCTTTATTGACCGTAAAAAATGCATAATAGGCTGCATCAGCGTAGAGTCTTTCTTTGAAAAGTAGCACGGACATTACCATTAAACAGGCAAATAGTAAGTGCAGCACCCAATTGCTAATGGTAAAGAAAGACTTCAATTTTAAAAGTACTTATGAGAAGCTAAATAATTTTTCACATAATCTTCCACTCCTTCTTCCAAAGTTGAAAATGCGTCTGTGTAGCCTGCATTTCTAAGCTTGCTCATATCGGCTTCTGTAAAATATTGGTATTTATCTCGAATATCTTCTGGTGTTGGTATAAAACTTATAGAAGCCTCTTTGTCCATCGCTTCAAAAGTAGCATGCACAAGATCTAAGAAAGTTCGAGCTTGACCTGAGCCCATGTTGTACAAACCATTTTCAGGCATATTTTCTCTCAACCATAACATAACAGCTGCCAAATCTTTTACATAAACAAAGTCTCGCATTTGTTCACCATCCTTGTATTCTGGATTATGTGATTGAAAGAGTTTCATCGCACCACTATCCTTTATTTGATTGAAGGCGTGAAAGATAACCGAAGCCATTCTTCCTTTATGGTATTCATTTGGACCATACACATTAAAAAATTTCAAACCTGCCCAAAATGGTGGCGTTTCTTCTTGTGCAAAAGCCCATTGATCAAATTCATTTTTAGAACGGCCGTATGGATTTAAAGGTTCCAATTTATCAATTATCTCTTGACTGTCTTTGTAGCCGTGTTCGCCTAAGCCATATGTGGCAGCCGAAGAAGCATAGATTAAACCGATTTCATGTTTGGCACAAATTTTCCAAATGGATTTACTGTATTCCACATTTAGTTTATTCAGCAAATCGACATCAAATTCAGCGGTATTGGTTCGCGCTCCAAGATGGTAGACAAAGGTTACTTTTTCTGCATTCTCCTCAAACCAATCTATAAATTCATCTCTTTCAATTTGACCAACTATTTTTTTCCCGTTTAGGTTTTTATTCTTTTCAGGAAAACTAAAATCATCTACGACGATTATGTTTTCTCTTTCTTTTCTATTCAGAAAGCTAACCATGTAACTTCCTATAAAACCTGCTGCTCCTGTTACTACTATCATTTAAACAAAAATATCTTGATTCACATTTTCAATTAAACCCTTTTTTTGCGCTTGCGAAAAGAGTGTTTTAACCGCTGCTCTTCCTTCTGTTCCCAAATCTAAGGAATATTGATTAACATATAAGTCTATGTGCTGCTGGCAGACAGCTTCATTCATTTCTTGCGCATGGTCTCTTACAAACTCTTTTGAGGATTCTGGGTTTTCAAAAGCAAAGGCTATGCTTTGGTGAATTAGCTGGTCAATCGTTTTTTTTAGCTTTTCATCCATGCCTCGTTTTACAGCAATACCACCTAAGGGAATTAAACTTCCCGAAACTTCTTCCCAATAATTTCCCAAATCTATCAACTTCACCAATCCTTTTTCTTGGTAAGTAAAGCGATTTTCGTGAATGATTAATCCCGCTTCTACCTCTTCATTCAAAACTGCTGATTCTATATTAGAAAATAACATTTCCTTTTTATCAGTCGCACTTGGATAAGCCAAGCTCAAAAGAAAATTTGCGGTGGTCAATTTCCCAGGAATGGCAATACGAGCTCCATTAACCTCTGCTTCACTTAAATGCTTTTTTGCAATCAATAAAGGCCCTACTCCACTACCTAAGGCACTTCCACTATTTAGAATTTGATATTCGTCGTGTAATAATGCCAAAGCGTGATAGCTTAACTTACTCACTGCCAATTCTCCTTTGAAAGCCTTTTCATTCAACTCTTCTACATCGGCAAATACAGACTCAAAGGTTAAGCCTTGAGTGTCAATTTTTTGATGCAAAAGGGCATCAAAAATAAATGTATCATTCGGACATGGCGATAAGCCAATTTTAATGCTGGTCATTCCTTAGCTGTTTTAAGAACTGCAATGTACTTACAGTCAAATTTTGAATTGCTGAATCAATCTTCCAATTGGCTTTGTTTCTAACCTCCACCTGATTTGATATTGCTCTAAACTGCATGCAATCTTGTTTGGATTGTGCACAAGCATAAAAAAAGGCAGCACCTTCCATGCTTTCAACCGCACTACTGAATTTTTGCTCTAGCTTTTTTATCGATTCTTCTTTTCCATGTACTTTATTCACACTGATGCCATCAATTGTAGGCAAATTGTGCAACTTTCTAAATCCCGTAGGATATTGAGCATAAATCCTTTTTTGCTGAAATGGAAACTTATCTGCTTGTTCAAATTCCAAATCAAACACATCTAAAAAAGCATCTTTACTTTCTGCGCCTAAATCTGCAAAATACTCCGACTCTACCTCTACGACTTGACCCAGCGAATACACCGTTCCAATTTGTCCGGCAATTCCAACATTTAAAGCCAAATCATATTGATTTTGCGCCAAGGTTTTTCCCAAGGCATAAGCCGTTGCCGTTAACCCCACTCCACTTACCAAAAAGTCGACAGTTGGAAAATCATGTGCATTCTTTTCCAACTCCTTTCGAATGGATTGAAGCTCAAAGGCTGTTGCAGCAACAAGCAATACCTTCATTTTTGCTAGGATTTTGGAATCAATTTCAAGGCATCTAAAAGAAAGTCCCAATATTTTTGAATAGAAGAAATTTGGGCTTTTTCATCTGGCGAATGTGCTCCTCGAATATTCGGACCAAAAGAAACCATATCCATTTCAGGGTATTTCGCTCCAATTATGCCACATTCTAAGCCACCATGACCGGCCATTACTCTTGGCTCTTCTTTAAACTTATCTATATACAGTTGACGTAACAACTCAACTATATCAGATTGTGGACTTGGCGTCCAACCTGGATAATCCCCATCAGTGGTCACCTCAGCACCCACTAACTTTAGAGCCGCCCTAATCGCATTAACCTCATCCCATTTTTCAGAATCAACAGCACTTCTGCACAAGCTTAATATTTCTACTTTCCCATTTTGCATAGTAATTTGGGCTAAACTGTTTGATGTTTGCACCGTATCTTTCATCGTTGGACTCATACGATAAATCCCAACCGGAACCGCATAGATAGCTTCAATTAAATCTTGGGTAAACAAAGCAGAAGAAGCTTTTTGCGGAGTGGGAACTTCAGAATATGAAAA
>CAJXFJ010000049.1 GCA_913052515.1 uncultured Flavobacteriales bacterium
AGGTAAGTCTAAGTTTAAACACAATGATCCGAGTAATTTAGAAATGCTTTTAATTAAACAACAAGCTGGTAAATTATTAAAAGATTCTAATAAAATAATTAATTTTCCACAAAAAAGAAGTTTTGCAGAAGAAATAGAAGCCATGAAAAAAAGAGGTCTGATTCAAGAAGCTAAATTGGTAGAGGCCAAGCAACGAAGTGAGAACTTGGAATTGATGAGGGCCTTTAAAAGTGCTTACTCTTTCAGTGAGATTCAATTTTTTAAAAGCCACCATTCTTCGAAAGTGAGAAATGGAAAACTAGAAGGCATCTTTTTAAACGATAGTTTGCAAGAAGATAGCTCCATTTTTATCAGAAATAAAAAGCATGTTTTTACTGCTGAACTGAGTTTGTTAGAAGAAGATACCGCCAAGTACTTTTCACATTATCAATGGGTTCAAACTGGGCACTTTGCTATGGTTCAAGTTCCTGTGTTTTACGGTGGAGGTGGAAATACTTTTATGGCTTTGGTAATCAAAGACCGGTATTTTAATCAACTAACACGTCCATTTCCATATTATTCAAGGGCCTTGTTTAAAGCCATTGAAGAAAACAAAGCCAATAAAATTTTCTACTTTCCATTAATGCTTTTTTCTCCAATGTCAATGCATGAGTGTGTCTTAAACTTAGACGGTAAACTAAAAAAGTACCACCAAAAGGTGCTTCGAAAAGAGAAGTTAAATCCTTAACATTTATTTACCAAAAAAGTAGCATCTCAAAGTCTTTTTTCTCACTACTTTTGCGCCCTCAAATTTTTAAGGGTCAATAAAATGCAGTTCAACTTTAGAGAAATATTTACCGCAGGTATGGTTTTGTTTGCCGTGATAGATATCATTGGTTCTGTGCCCATTATCATTGACTTAAGACAAAAAGTAGGGCATATAAAATCAGAAAAGGCTTCAATTGTAGCCTTGGTTTTAATGATTTTATTCTTGTTTGTTGGAGAGTCAATACTCAACCTGATTGGGATTGATGTGAATAGCTTTGCGATTGCCGGTTCTTTTGTATTGTTTTTTCTAGCCTTGGAAATGATTTTGGGAATAAAACTATATAAGGATGATATTCCTGAAACAGCCTCAATTGTACCCATTGCTTTTCCATTAATTGCTGGTGCAGGTACCATGACTTCTTTGCTAGCCATGCGTGCAGAATATGAAGTACAAAATATTATTGTGGCAATTATTGCTAATATCATTGTGGTTTATGCAGTATTAAAATCTTCCAAGGTTATTGAACGAGTGCTTGGCTCAGGCGGAATAGCTGTTTTAAGGAAAGTATTTGGCATTGTATTATTAGCCATTGCAGTAAAGCTTTTTAGAACCAATTTGGGATTCTAAATAGTCTTCTATTTGTGCCAGTTTATGGCTTCTTCTTACTTTAGTTCCCAAAATTTAAGATTTGGCGGAAATAACAATTTTTACAGATGGTGCGGCAAAGGGGAATCCGGGGCCTGGTGGTTATGGGGTGGTTTTGCTTTCTGGAAAGTACCAGAAAGAGCTTTCGCAGGGTTACCGTAAAACGACCAACAACCGCATGGAACTATTAGCTGTAATTGTAGGTTTGGAAGCCTTAAAAAAAGAGAAATCTGAGGTTTTAATATTCTCAGATTCTAAATATGTCGTTGACTCAGTTGAAAAAGGATGGGTTTTTAATTGGCAGAAAAAAGGGTTTGCCAAGAAAAAAAACGTGGATTTATGGAAGCGCTTTCTAGTCATTTACTCCAAACACAAAGTCCGTTTTGAATGGGTAAAAGGACATGCTGGAAACCAATGGAACGAACGCTGCGACCAACTAGCCGTTAAGGCAGCTACCTCTACTAACTTATTGGTTGATGAAGGTTTTGAGAATCAATCTAAAGATGAAAGCTTATTTTAATTCAAAGCTCCATCTATAATTCGTTCCAAATTGACATTTTCTTCATCTTTTCTAATATTCAACAAAGCTGCTTTTAATGCCTCTTGCATTTTTTCAGCATTAGCCAATTGAGCATTTATTTTGCTTGGATCAGATTGGGCTGACTCACTATCAAGAGCATTGGTTAAATCAGAAACTTGGTCTTGATACTTGGTATACAAGCTCACCAAGGCATTAATGGCATTCATTCTAACATACCAAGGGTCATCTCCTTTTCCAATTTTTTCAAATGTTGGAATGGCAGAAGCAATGGTTTCATCACTTTGTTTATTGATGTATTCGCCATAAGTAGCTAAAAAGGGATAAAGGTTAAAGCCACTTAATTCGCCAATAGCATTTTGAAAGAAGGGATGATGGGACTTACTACCATCTTCTGCATAAATACCTGCAATGGCTATTTTGATACCGCTGTTATCTTCTTTTTCCATCTTTTCTGCAGCTTCAATTCCTGCTTTAGCATCTTTTTCATAAAGGGCATCTAAAGCAGTTGAAACCACTCGGTAAGATTTGTCAGTCAATCCTTTTTTGAAAAAGTCAATTTCAACATCTTCTTTGTAGTGCTTACTTATGCGGTAAAATGCTTCTGAGCGCACCGCTGATTTTTCATCTTCAAGGGCAAGACTTTTCAATTTATCAAGAAGTAGCTCTTTTCGTGCTTTAATTAAGTTTTTCGAGCTCTCCAAAGCTTCCTCTCTGATCTTCCAAAATGGGTCATTTAAAGCGGATTCAATCACGTTCAAAGAAATAGAGTCTTTCTCTTTCTTCAATGCTTTTATCGCTTCATATCGGTCAACAAAGTTTTTACCTTTTTCATAAAGCACAATGGCTTCATTTTCGTCAAACTTTTGATTGATTTTAGCAACTAAACTTTTATTGGCATCAAAGTTTACTAAAAGCGGTTGCTGTTCCATAGAAAAATTAAATTGTTGTTCTCTTTGAGTTATATGAATGGGAAGGATTTCAACTTTGCCAGAATGATTCACAATTTCTAGATTACTATATAGTTCAAAAACTGATGGTACATTTTCTCCTTCTTGTGACTGTATAATTTTAACTTCCAAGGTTTTTGTTGAATCAATATATTGTTGCGATACTTCAATTTCTGGGTGTCCCGCTTGTAAAAACCACTGATTGAAAAACCAATTCAAATCTTCGCCTGTCACTTCTTCAAAAGCCAATCTTAAGTGATGTATTTCTGCTGCTTGAAAGGCATTGTCTTTTAAGTACAATTCCAAGGCCGCAAAAAAGGCATCGTCTCCAATCTGATTTCTAAGCATGTGTAGAACTCTGCCGCCTTTGTGATAAGAGTGAGCATCAAACATATCCATGCGTTCTTCATAGTAGAATCGAATAAGTTCTTTTCGGCCTGTTTTGGAGCTCTGCAAGTAAATGTTTAAGTCATTCATCCCATGATAATCTGCTTGGTCTGATCCATACTTATGCTCTAGCCACAAATACTCACCGTAAGTGGCAAATGCTTCATTCAATGGTAAATTAGCCCATGACTCGCAAGTAACTAAATCGCCAAACCAATGGTGAAACATTTCGTGTGCTACAATATCTTCTCCTGAATTATCAATTAAAAAGCGGTCATCACCTTGTACGAAATCACCAAAAATGACGGCTCCAGTATTTTCCATAGCTCCTGAAACGTAATCTCTTACAACCACTTGATGGTACTTGTCCCACGGATATTCATAACCTAATTTTTCTGAGAAAAATCCAAGCATTTCAGGAGTGTGCGGATAGATGTCTTTTGCAAATGGTTCATACTTAGGTTCTACATAATAATGAACATCTTTACCCTTCCATTCATCTTTTACAACGGCAAACTCGCCAACCGCCATCATAAATAAATATGGGGCATGAGGCAAATCTTGTTTCCAATAGTCGGTTCTACTTCCGTCCTCATTTTCTGTTTGAAAAATGAGAGCCCCATTCGAAAGGGTCACATAATTTGAATCAACAGTTATGTAAATTTCTTGTGTCGTTTTTTCATTTGGAGAATCAATAGTGGGAAACCAGCAGGAACTAGATTCAGTTTCACCTTGCGTCCAAATTTGCTTTGGTTTGTTGGGTTCTTTTCCATCTGGATTTATAAAGTATAAGCCTTTTTCAGAAGTAATTGCTGCACTGCCACTTTCTTCTAGCTTGTTAGGCATGGCGGTATAATTGATAAATACGCGATAAGTATCATTTCTTTGGTAAGTTTTATCAAGAGCGATATGAATGAAACTACTATCATAGTTGTATTTCAAAGGGCTTTTTTCACCAAGTTTGTTTAATAAGGCCACTTCATGAATTTGAAAACCCTTGGCATCTAGTATTAAACTATCAACAGGGTAGAAATAAGGTTTTACCGTTAAATAAGCTTTTCCATACAAAAAGGTGCTATCCCAATCAAATGAAACCTCTAGTTTGGTGTGCAATAAATCATTAACACGCGTTTCAGCAGCTTGATACGTTTTTGGCGACTGAGGTTTAATATCAATGGTGTCTAAGGTCACCATTTCGTCAATTTCATAAATTTCACTACTTGGTTTACAAGCATTAAAAAACGCAAGTGAAGTAATAAAAACAAGGGCAAAAATTGAATTTTTCATATGGGTATTTTAAGCATAGCAAAACTCAGATAAAAACATAGGAATAGCAAACCATTCATCCTTTGTAGAATGCGTGATAAGTGTATCTTTGTTTATTATGAGCACATTAAAAGTAAATGTTAATCAAGGGACTTCTTTTGAGATTAATCAATCCAAAGAGGGGCAGTTTGTTTCCAATGGAGAAACAAAAGATTTAGATATTAAAGTGTTGGATAGTAGAAACTTTCATATTATTCACAAGCATCAATCATTTTCTGCAGAGGTAATTAAGGCTGATTATTCAAATAAATCATTTGAAATCCGAATCAATAACAATACCTACCAATTAGAGGTGGAAGACCGTTTCGATTTGCTTTTGCATCAATTAGGAATGGACAATTTAGCCTCTAATGTTGTAACAGAACTGAAGGCCCCTATGCCTGGTTTAGTTTTATCAACAGCGGTAGAAGTTGGTCAAGAAGTAGCTAAAGATGAACCACTCATTGTTTTGGAAGCTATGAAAATGGAAAATGTGTTAAAGTCGCCTGAAGATGTCAAGATTAAAAGTATAGCGGTAAGTGAAGGAGAAGCAGTTGAAAAAAACCAAGTATTAATTGAATTTGAATAAACCTAAATTAGAAATGAAAAGAATTTACACCCTAAGTACAATCATGTTGATTTCACTTGCATTTGCATGTGGTTCAGCTACCGAAAAGAAAGAAAATAAGGAACATGCAGAAGGCATGGAACATCACGATCATGGGGATGATGCTCAAGCTCATGACCATTCTGCCATGGAAGATGAAACAACTTCTAGTTCAGATGTGCCTGCAGTTCCAGCAGAAGCAAAAGTGTTTTTTAAGAACTTAGAAAATGGACAAACGGTTAGCTCTCCGGTGAAATTAGAGTTTGGTGTGGAAGGCATGGAAGTTGAGCCGGCTGGTGAAGTTCATGCAGGTAAAGGACATCATCATATTATTATAGATGGCTCTTATTTACCAACGGGAACTGTTGTTCCTGCTGATTCAGTGAACATCCACTATGGAAAAGGTCAAACAGAAACAGAAGTTGAGCTTAGTGCCGGTAAGCATACATTAACGATGCAATTTGCAGATGGTTACCACAGAAGTTATGGAGAGCAGCTTTCTACAACCATTGAAATTACTGTTGAATAATATAATTTGTTTCATTAGCCGCTTCGAAAGAAGCGGCTTTTTTATTTCATAAAATGAAAACAACTCGATTAATTGCAAGTCTAAGTTTACTCTCTTTTATAGCATGTCAAAATAATGCACCAAAGCAATCAGTAGAATCTAAAGATGACATTCATGACCAATCGGATCATGAAGCACACTTAGAAACCGTTGAAGAAATAATGCTTGAGAAAAATGGAATAAAAATCTATTCCATTGGTGAAGTTGAACAATTTGAAGATGCAAAATTGGAGTTGGCGAATTACACAGTTGATTCAAATGATGAGTCTTTGTATCGGTTCGAATTTGGAGTCTCTAATTATGAACTAAAGGCGCAAACTAATGCACATCAAGGGCATTGTGCCAACTCAGAAAAGGGTCAGCATATTCACTTCGTACTAAACAATGCTCCATACGAAGCCCATTATGAGCCAAATATAGAGTCGACCTTATTAGAGGGGAATAATGTGGTGTTGGCTTTTTTGTCTCGTTCCTATCATGAAAGCATTAAGCATAAGAATGCTTTTGTACTTAAAAATATAGCTCTTGGCGAAAATGCAGGCGCTTTTGATGAAAGTGCACCACACCTTTTTTATAGCAGACCAAAAGGAGAGTATGTTGGAGATGATACTAAGCGAATATTGCTCGATTTTTATTTGGTTAATGCCAATTTACAAGCAGACAATTATCAAGTGCGTGTTTTGATAGATGATGAGGAGTTTGTGCTTGATAGCTGGCAAGCATATTTTGTAGAGGGCTTAAGCATGGGAGAGCATACTTTTCGAATTCAGCTCATCGATCAAGAAGGTAACTTAGTTCCAGGGCCATTTAATGATTCTGGAGATCGTATCATTCAGTTAAAAGCATAAAAAAATCCCGCAAGTGCGGGATTTTCAATTGTTACCAGCTCTCTTCTAAAATAATATCAAATTGGACCAAGTCGATAAATTGCTTCAATCGTTGGTCTATTTCTTCTTCTGTTAAATGAGCGAGACGCTCTGTTCCAAATTTTTCAACACAAAAGGAAGCCAAAGTACTTCCATGAATTAATGCTCTTTTCATATTGTTATATGAAATGTCATCGGTAGATGCTAGGTAGCCAATAAAACCGCCGGCAAAAGTGTCACCAGCACCTGTTGGGTCAAATACTTCTTCTAAAGGTAGGGCAGGTGCAAAAAACACTTCATTTTCATGAAATAAAAGTGCACCGTGTTCTCCCTTTTTAATGATTAAGAACTTAGGGCCCATTTGTAAAATCTTTTGGGCAGCTTTTACCAAAGAGTATTCGCCAGAAAGCATACGAGCTTCTTCATCATTTATGGAAAGTACATCAACCAACTGAAGTGTTTTGTCCATTTCCTCTCTCATGGTCTCAATCCATAAATTGAAGGTGTCCATCACAATTAACTTCGGTCGGTGATATAAACGTTCAATGACTTTTCGTTGAATGGCAGGAGGCAAGCAACTCAACATTAAATAATCGCAATTTTGATATTCGTTCGGAATAATTGGATCAAAATGCTCCAATACATTGAGTTGAGTCTCAAGAGTGTCTCTTGAATTCATATCATGATGGTACTTACCAGACCAGAAAAATGTCTTTTCTCCTTTTTTAACTTGTAAGCCATTCAAGTTAATGCCATGTTGTTCCAATAATTCAATGTATTCCTCTGGAAAGTCTTCGCCAACAACAGAAACTACATTTAAATCGTTTACAAAATTTCTTGCAGCCAAGCAACTGTAAGTTGCTGATCCACCTAGAATTTTTCCAGTTTTTCCAAAAGGAGTTTCTAAGGCATCAAAAGCAATGGTGCCAACGGTAAGTAAGCTCATGATTTAATTTTTGGCAAAGATAAAAAAAGGCAATTCGTATGAATCGCCTTTTTAAGAATAAATGAATTAAATTACACTTTATGCAAAATGTCTTTTGCTTGGTGCCATTCTAATCTTGGTCCAAATTGGGTAACCACTTTTGAGGAAGCTAAAGAAGCAAGTTTTCCAGCATCTGCATAACTTCTACCATTGGTAATACCTGCTAAAAATGCTCCGGCAAATAAATCTCCTGCCCCATTAGTATCTATAGCTTCAACTTTGTAAGGTTCAATGTCAATAAAAGTATCTCCATCATAAATCATCGCACCATTTGCACCTTGTGTGATTACAAATCGTTTTGCATCTTTTTTCAATGCCTCTCTAGCATCATGTAAATTGTCTTTGCCAGTATAAAGCATAGCCTCTTCTTCGTTACAAAAAAGTAAATCAACACTCGCGCCAACAACTTCTTGCATTGGTTCTCTAAAATACTTCACCATAGATGGGTCAGAAAAAGTAAGCGCCACTTTTACTCCATTTTCTTCAGCCAATTGTTTCGCATATTTCATGGCATCTTGTCCATTTTCTGAAGTCACCAAATAACCCTCGATGTACAAGTATTCACTGTCTTTTAAGGCATGTTCTGTTATTTGTTTCCTTGAATAATCCGCAGTGATTCCTAAATAAGTATTCATTGTTCTAGAAGCATCAGCTGTGGTCATAACCAGACACTTTCCAGTAATTCCTTCTTCTAGTTCGTGCTCATCTAAGCTGGTGTCAACCCCATTGTCTTTTAGGTCTTTGCGGTAAAATTGTCCAAGTTCATCATTTGCAACCTTACAAGAATAGTAAGAAGTACCACCAAATTGGGCAACAGCAATTACGGAGTTGGCAACAGAACCACCACATTGCATATTGCTTTCGCTCATGTTTATGGCTTTAGAAATTCTAGTTTGACTTTCTTCATCAACCAAAGTCATTAAACCTTTTTCAATTTTATGATCGCTCAAAAACTGATCATTAACTTCTGTTACAATATCAACTAGGGCATTTCCAATGCCATACACATTATACTTTTTACTCATGATTATTTTAGATTTTGCTAGTGCGAATAATTCTGCACAATGGTGAGGTTATATTTCTATATTCAGCGTGATTTTCGAAAGAATTAATTTTTGCAAAGATATTGTTTAATTCAAAACTTTACGGTAATATTGCACCCCTATTCTTGAAAAAGAAACATTCCTCCTTAGCTCAGTTGGTTAGAGCATCTGACTGTTAATCAGAGGGTCC
>CAJXFJ010000050.1 GCA_913052515.1 uncultured Flavobacteriales bacterium
AAGGAATTGCCATGGATGCGATTGTCATGAATATTGATGATTTGCTTTGTGTTGGAGCTACAGATAATATCTTGCTTTCATCAACCATTGGAAGAAATAAAAATAAAATTCCGGGTAAAGTAATTTCAGCCATTATACAAGGTACCGAAGAAATCTTGGAAGAGCTAAGAAGTTATGGTATTGGAATTCACAGTACAGGAGGAGAAACAGCAGATGTTGGAGATTTAGTTCGTACCATCATAGTTGATTCTACGGTTTGTTGTCGCATGAAAAAGGCTGATGTGGTTGACAACGCCAATATTCAAGCAGGTGATGTAATTGTTGGACTTGCCTCTTTTGGACAAGCAAATTATGAAACGGCTTATAATGGTGGGATGGGCTCAAATGGATTGACTTCCGCAAGACATGATGTATTTGCAAACTACCTAAAGGATAAATTTCCTGAGTCATTTGATCCTGAAGTGCCAGAAGAATTAGTTTATGCTGGTAAAATGAAACTTACTGATTCAGTAGATGATAGTCCAATAGATGCGGGTAAATTGGTTTTATCTCCAACTCGAACCTATGCCCCAATTATTAAGCAAATACTTGAAAAACATAAGTCCGATATTCATGGCATGGTACATTGCAGTGGTGGTGCACAAACCAAAGTGCTTCATTTTGTTGATGATATGCATATCATAAAAGATAACTTATTTGATATCCCGCCATTGTTTAAGTTGATTCAACAACAATCGAATACAGACTGGAGTGAGATGTACAAAGTCTTTAATATGGGCCATCGTATGGAAGTATATGTAAAGCCTAATTTAGCTGAAAGCTTGATTGAAATTTCAAAATCTTTTGGGGTTGATGCCCAAATTGTTGGACGAGTTGAGGCAGCTGATAAAAAACAATTAACGATTCAATCTCCTTACGGGGAATTTATATACCATTAATGTATGAGCAACTTAATTGATAAACTTGAGTCGATAAAAGATCGCTACAAAGAGGTTTCGCAACAAATTGTGGACCCAGACATCATAGCTGATATGGATCGTTATGTGAAGTTGAATAAGGAGTATAGTGATTTAAAGACGATTGTAGAAACGTATGATGAATACAAGAATATTCTAGATAATATCGAATCTTCAAAGGCCATAATTAAAGAAGAGAAAGACGAAGAGTTTAAGGAAATGGCGAAAGCTGAGCTCAATGATTTAGAACGAAAAGTGGAGCCTTTAGAAGAGCAAATTAAGTTAATGCTTATTCCTAAAGATCCAGACGATGGCAAAAATGTAATTATTGAAATTAGAGCTGGGACCGGTGGAGATGAAGCAAGTATTTTTGCGGGAGACCTTTATAGAATGTATACTAAATACATTGAAACCAAAGGTTGGAAGCATGAATTGGCAACAGTTAATGAAGGAACATCGGGTGGATTTAAGGAGATTAGTTTTGAAGTGACTGGTGCTAATGTTTATGGAATCATGAAGTATGAATCTGGTGTGCATCGGGTTCAACGGGTTCCACAAACAGAAACGCAAGGTAGGGTGCACACTTCTGCAGCAACCGTTGCAGTTTTGCCAGAAGCTGACGAAGTGGATGTAAAAATAAACCCTGCTGACATTAAGAAAGATACTTTTAGAGCATCTGGAGCAGGTGGTCAGCACGTAAATAAAACGGAATCGGCTGTTCGATTAACGCACGTTCCAACAGGAGTTGTGGTTGAATGTCAAGATGGAAGATCTCAGCTTAAGAACTACGAAAAGGCAATGAAAGTCCTTCGGACTAAGTTGTATGAGGCTGAGGTTGAAAAAAAGGAAAAGGAAATTGCTGCGGAACGTAAATCTCAAGTTTCAACGGGAGACCGTTCAGCGAAAATTAGAACGTATAACTATCCGCAAGGAAGAGTAACGGATCACCGTATAAACTTGACACTTTATAATTTGGATGCCATTATAAATGGTGAGTTGGAGGAAGTGATAGAAGCATTAAGAGTGGCTGAAAATGCGGAGAAATTACAAGCAGGATTAGATGATTCAATGGGCTAATGGAAAGAAGTGAATTAATTGAACAAATTAGAAAGAAGAAGAGCTTTTTATGTATCGGTTTAGATACTGATTTAGATAAGATTCCAAAATTTCTGTTAGACTATGATGATCCTATTTTTGAGTTTAACAAGCGAATCATAGATGCTACAAAGGATTTGTGTGTGGCCTACAAACCAAATATTGCTTTCTACGAAGCATTAGGTAGTAAGGGCTGGGAAAGTTTGGAAAAAACAGTAAACTATATACCTTCTTCCATTTTTACCATTGCCGATGCAAAACGAGGAGATATAGGGAATACGAGTCTAAGTTATGCGAAAACTTTTTTTGATACTTATCAATTTGATTCGGTAACAGTAGCACCCTACATGGGAAATGATTCCATAACGCCTTTTCTTCAGCATGAAGGGAAATGGGCAATAGTTCTCGGCTTAACTTCAAATCAAGGAGCCTTCGACTTTCAATTTCAAAAGTTGGAGAATGGTCATTTTCTATTTGAGAAAGAATTGGAAGAAACTCAAAAATGGGGCTCTGATAAAAACATGATGTATGTTGTTGGGGCAACGAAAGCGGAACATTTAAAATTAGTCCGAAATCAAATTCCAAATCACTTTTTATTGGTGCCGGGTGTTGGTGCTCAAGGAGGTAGTTTAGAAGAAGTATGTAAATATGGCTTAACCAAAGATGTAGGCCTTCTTGTCAATTCCTCTCGAGGAATATTATATGCCTCTTCAGCTGAAGATTTTGATCAAGCAGCAAGAACCGAAGCTGCTAAACTTCAGCAAGCTATGGCAAAGTATTGCTAAATTTTTTATTTTTATTTCCATGATGCGAGAAGACTTTCTTCATTACATATGGAAATTTCAATTATTTAATTCAAACGATCTTTTTTCACAAGAAGGTGAGATAGTTCAGGTTTTAAAGCCTGGAGTTCATAATGTGAATGCTGGACCAGATTTTTTTAATGGTCAAGTTATTTTAGATAAAACAAGATGGGCGGGCAATATTGAGATTCACCTTAAGTCTAGCGATTGGAAACAACATAACCATCAACATGATGATGCTTATGACAAAGTAATCTTGCATGTTGTTTGGGAAAATGACGAGTCTATTAGAAGAGAGAATGGAGAAATAATTCCAACAATTGAGTTAAAAGGAAGAGTTAAGCTAGATTTACTAAACCGATATGAGGACTTGCAGAAAAGTCAGTTTTGGGTGCCATGCCAAGATGCTATATCCCAAGTAAAAAAGTCAACAATAGCACACCAAATGGATCGTGCAGTTATTGAGCGCTTGGAAGATAAGTCAAAAAAAGTAGAGCAATTGCTGCAATTTTACAAAAACGATTGGGAGCAAACATTGTATCATTTATTGTGTAAGTATTTTGGTTTTAAAGTAAATGCTGTACCTTTTGAATTACTGGCAAATGCCTTACCCTATCAAATTATTAGAAAGCATCAATCAAATCTTTTCGAGCTCGAGGCACTTTTATTTGGTCAAGCAGGTTTATTAGATTTAGAATTTGAAGAAGACTATCCCAAAAGACTTCAGAAGCAGTATGTTTTTTTAAAATCAAAGTATAATCTAAAATCCATTGAGCCTAGCTTGTGGAAGTTTAGTAAACTCAGACCTCCTAATTTTCCTACAATTCGTATAGCACAGTTAGCTACATTGCTTTTCAATTCATCAGGATTTTTTCAAACTCTGATTCAAACTAATGCATACAATGAGCTTTTTGATTTGATTAAGGTGCAAGCCTCCACTTATTGGAATAATCATTTTACACTTGATAAACTAAGTAAGCAAAATCGACTAAAGGAGTTAGGTAATCAGTCTGTAGATATGTTGATCATCAATGTGCTTTGTCCCTTATTAATTGCCTATGCTCATGAAACAGCCAATGAAATTCATAAGCAGAACGCAATTGATTTATTAGAGCAGGTTTCTAGTGAAAAAAATATAATTATTAGAAAATGGAAGGAACTCGGTATAGAGTCAAACTCAGCTTATGATTCACAAGCCTTAATTCAACAAAAATTAAATTATTGCGATTTAAAAAAATGCCTAACTTGCATGATTGGAAGCGAAATCCTAATGAAAAGTTAATATGATTCAGAATATTCAAGATTTTTTTGAAAAGTATGCTTTCGGTGTTTGTGAATGGTGGGGTAAAAAACTAGGTATAAATAGTTCTAAAATTAGGATCTATTTTATTTATACTTCTTTTCTAACCCTTGGTTCTCCACTAATTATTTATTTAGTTATGGCCTTTGTTCTAGAACATAAACACTTATTTAAATTCAAGAAGAAAAAAACCATTTGGGATTTATAACCGAGCTGTGCACACCATTTCTGAATTTAGAAAACTCTATTACGCCCTTCTAATCTTAGTCCTCATTTCCGTTGTTGGAATTCTTGGTTTTGTTCTTATTGAAGGCTATACATTTGGTGAAGCATTTTATTTTACCATTATAACCATTTCTACAGTTGGGTTTCAAGAAATAAGACCACTTTCCGATAGTGGAAGGTACTTTACGGCATTCTTAATCGTAACCAGTTTTGGTACTTTTGCCTACGCTTTAAGTGCCATTTCTGCTTATTTGTTAGATGGGCAGTTTAGAAAACACTTAGGTGAATTAAAGAAGATTAAAAAGATCAAAAAGTTGGAAAATCATATCATCGTTTGCGGATTTGGTAGAAATGGAAGACAAATTTTGCATGAATTAGGAGTAAACAATCAAGAGTTTATTCTAATAGAGAGAGATGATGAAATTTTAGAAGAGCTTAAAGCAGAGGGTAATACCAATTATCTGGAAGGAGATGCAACCAACGATAAAGTATTAATTAATGCGGGTATTAAGAAAGCCAGAGCCTTAATAACTACGCTTCCAGAAGATGCTGACAATGTTTTTGTTGTTTTAACCGCTAGAGAGATGAATCCTGATTTGTTGATTATTAGTAGAGCTTCTCAAGATTCAACGGATAAAAAATTGAGAATGGCGGGTGCAGATAATGTGGTTATGCCAGACAAGGTAGGTGGTTCTCACATGGCATCTTTGGTGTTGAAACCTGATGTTGTTGAATTTTTCAATCACCTAAGTGGACAAGACAACAATATTTCTTTAGAGGAAATTAGTTATGAAAGTTTACCGAAAGAATTTAAAGATAAGTCCATACAGGATTTACATATAAGAAGACGTTCAGGAGCAAATATTGTGGGATTAAAAACCATAGAAGGAGAATACCTTTTGAACCCCACACCCGATACTATTATTACGGAAGGTACAAAGTTGTTTGTATTAGGCATGAAGAACCAAATTGAAGATTTAAAGAAATGGAATTGAAAAGAATATTAGTGACAGGTAGTAATGGACTTTTAGGACAGAAATTAGTTCATAAACTAAGACAAAGGGAAGATATTCAATTAATTGCCACTTCTCGTGGAGAAAATCGGGTAAAGGTAACTGAAGGATATATTTATGAAAGTTTGGATATAAGCAATCAAGAGGAAGTTGATTCAGTAGTGTCAAAGTACAAGCCAAATGCAATTATCAATACGGCGGCTATGACGAACGTAGATGCATGTGAAGAAAAAAAAGAGGAATGTTGGGATTTGAATGTGAATGCAGTTAAGTATTTAGTAGAAGCTTCCGAAAAATGGAATGTTCACTTTATTCATCTCTCCACTGACTTTGTTTTTGATGGAGAAGATGGGCCTTATCGTGAAGAAGACTCACCCAATCCGTTAAGCTATTATGGAAAGTCAAAGCTTGAAGCTGAAAAAATAGTACTAAATAGCAACACAAAATGGTCTATTGCTAGAACCATTATTGTATATGGAATTGTAGATGATATGAGCCGCTCAAACATTGTACTTTGGGCAAAAGGAGCTTTAGAAAAGGGACAAACTTTAACCATTGTAAATGACCAATTTAGAAGTCCAACATTAGCTGAAGATTTGGCCGATGGTTGTATTTTGATTGCAGAAAAGGAGGCAGAAGGAATTTTTCACCTATCAGGAAAAGATTTTATGAGCATTGTAGAATTGGTAAGAAGAGTAGCCGAATATTATAAACTAGATGCTTCTTACATTCAAGAAATTTCATCATCAGCACTTAATCAAGCTGCAAAACGCCCTCCTAAAACAGGTTTTGTATTGGATAAAGCCATTAATCAATTGGGATACAATCCACACAGCTTTGAAGACGGAATTGCAATACTTGAAAAGCAATTGACTGAAAATCAAACTTAGTACAATTCAAGGCTTGTCTCCTTTATATTGCTTGATATTTAAGTTATATTTGTTGGTTTAGCAAAAAATAACTTATGATTAAGCAATTCTTTACTTTCATTTTATCTTGTTTAACGCTTGCAGTATTTGCTTCTGATTTTGAAGTGGAACTAAAGTATGAGAATCCTAGTTCTAAAATTAACGATGGAGTTGCTTTCGTTGAGGTTAGCGGTGGAAAAGCTCCTTTCTTATACAAGTGGTCTCACCAAAGTGTAGATCGAAAGTCGAACTCAAGTCTGGGCATAACAGAAGGAAGTGAATTTACAGTATTGGTAACAGACGCTGATGGAAATGAGCAGTTGGTTCAAGGTGTTATTCCTCCAGAATCAGCTGAAGAGCATATGAACGCCACTTTTAAGCCCATTGTACAACACATGACCAATTTTCTTTTCTGGGACCCATTCTCAGCGATAGGTCTATACGATCCCATTGTGTATGCTGATGAAAAGCAAATTAAGGCTCCTGGTTGGTCTTCTCCTGAAATCAAGAAAATCAGATTAAAAGAGTGGTTATTAAGCGATGGTTCTAAGGTGAAAAAGGGTGATGCAATCGCCATAGTAGAACAAGATGATAACAATCAAGTAAAAGTTTTTGCAGCTGCAAGTGGGACTTTAAAGCATAAGGCCAAACAAGGAAAGCTTATATATGACGCCAATAACATTGAAGATGTCATTGAAGTTGGATCTGAAAATTTAGCGGCTGTAGTATATGATAACCCTCGCCCAGTTCTGCATCCAAATGGAGATGTTCAGAAAAAAGGTATTCCATTTATTGTAGTTTGGCTAGTTCTGGGAGCATTGTTTTTTACCATTCGAATGAAGTTTATAAATGCGAAAGGAGTAAAACATGCCATTGATCTTGTAAAAGGGAAGTTCAGTAATCCGGATGATCAAGGAGAGGTGACCCATTTTCAAGCATTAACAACGGCGCTTTCTGCAACTGTAGGATTGGGGAATATTGCCGGAGTTGCGGTAGCCATTAGTCTTGGTGGGCCGGGTGCTACCTTTTGGATGATTATAGCCGGTTTAATTGGCATGGCCAGTAAGTTTACTGAGTGTACACTTGGTGTGAAATACAGAAAAGTGAATGAAAAAGGCGAAATATCTGGCGGACCTATGTATTACTTAACCGAAGGTTTAGCAAAAAGAAACCTTGGTGGTCTGGGAAAAGTGCTGGCTTTTGTTTTTGCTATTCTTTGTATTGGAGGTTCATTCGGTGGAGGAAATATGTTTCAAGCCAATCAAGCCTTTGCTCAACTTTCAGGTGAATTTCCTGCAATAGCTGATTACGGTGTTTGGTTCGGTATTGTTCTCGCTTTGTTAGTTGGAATCGTTATTATCGGTGGAATTAAAAGTATCGCCAAAGTGACCGATAAGATAGTGCCATTTATGGCAGGTCTATATGTTCTATTTGCCTTAATAATAATAGGAATGAATATTGGAAATGTAGGTGACGTATTTGTTGAAATTTATCAAGGAGCGTTTAATTCACCAGCAATTAAAGGGGGAGTAATTGGAGTTCTAATAGTAGGTTTTCAAAGAGCTGCCTTTTCAAATGAAGCAGGAGTTGGGTCTGCTTCTATAGCTCATTCAGCATCAAAAACCAATGAACCTGTAAGTGAAGGAGTAGTTGCATTATTAGAGCCATTTGTTGATACTGTTGTGGTTTGTACAATGACTGCCTTAGTTTTAGTGTTTACTGGTTTTGCTGATGGAACTTCTGGTTTGGAAGGCTCGGAATTAACATCAGCTGCTTTCAGTAGTGTGTTTCCATGGTTTTCATTGGTATTAGTGGTAGCCATTTTCTTGTTCGCTTTCTCTACTATGATTTCATGGTCGTACTATGGGTTAAAGGCTTGGACATTTTTATTTGGAGGTAGCAAGTTAGCTGACTACTCCTACAAATTAATTTTTCTAATCTTTATCGTTATTGGTTCATCAGTTGGTTTAGGTGCTGTCTTAGACTTTTCTGATTTAATGATTTTAGGTATGGCATTTCCCAATATTTTGGGATTGTTAATCCTTTCCAATGAAGTGAAAGATGATATGAACGATTATTTCGCTAGAATTAAATCTGGAGCTATTAAGCGTTTTAAGTAATGAAGTATTCGATTCTGATTCTCTTGGGAATTATTTTGTATTCCTGTAAAGAGGAAGTAGTCGTGAGTGAAATTTCAGCTCGCGTATATGAGAACTGTGACCAAGTTGCTTCACAGGTGGAAATTGCTTTAAAGGCAAACTCTAGTTTTGGAAGTTTTAATGAACCAACCATTTTAGCAAGTGCAATTACAGATGGGAATGGATACGTCAGATTATCCTACGAATTAGATGAATCTAAAAGCGGAAGAGCCGATTTGATTAAAATCAATTCTAATGGTTATCAAACATTGATTAGCAATTTAGATTTAAAAAAGGATTTTGACCTTGACTTATATGCAACTAATACAACAACACTTTATTTGTCTCTAAATAGTAATTGAGTGCTGACTTTACAAGA
>CAJXFJ010000051.1 GCA_913052515.1 uncultured Flavobacteriales bacterium
GATTATCTTCTTTCGCTAGATAAACCTGCCCACAATTGTACTTTTCGATATACGAAACGACTCTTTCAATAAATTTATCAGGAAGGGGAAAGGATGAAGCTTGTTGTTTGAAAGAATCTTTTACGGCATCTTCTAATAGCAAGTAGTCAAATTTATTTTGTATGCTAATGGTCTTTTCAGCCTTGCGTATCTGACGCCTAATGTTTTCTCTTAAGTTACTCCAAAGTTCTTCTTCTGATTGTTGAAGACTAAGTAGAAAAGTATATTTCCTTTTTTCTTCAAAGCCACACCATTGAAATGCCAAACCATTTGTAAAATCGATTGGAAAACTCAAGTCTAACTCAGCAAAGGTGGGCAGTTGCTCAATAAGTTCCTTATGAATTTTATGCTCAAAACTAATTTTTGAAGCCTCTTTTTGACCTTCTGGGTAAACTAAAAAAGGACCAGCATAGGGTGTTAAATGAGCTTGAGCAATCATTTTCCATGGACCTTTTTTTCGAATGAAGTAAGGCCAAACAGCTTTAATTTCTTCTTTATTGGCTACCACAGCCACGTCCCAATGCTCTTCAACTACCTCGTTCCACCAGTTGTAGTGCATGCTAAAACTAAGTCGCTTGCTGTGTTTCTCTGAAAATTTTTTGAAAAGTGCTTTATTGTTCAAGGTCTGCTAAACGATTTAAAACAAAGATTGTGATATTTTCTGAACATTTTATCTTCTTTGAATAAAGACTTATCCCTTAAATTCTTCTTTTCTTTGCAAAAAGATTTTCGATTTATGTGGCAAAGAATTCAATCCCTATATTTAGGTTTAGCAATAATCCTTAATTTATTAATCCATGTTTTCTCCATTGCAAGTATAGAAGCAAGTGGTCAGCAGTTTGATTTTACACTTTGGGGATTACTCTCAACAGAAACTTCAGAAATCTTATACTCTTCTTATCCATTACTTGGCTTAAATCTGATTTCTGTTTTATTGAGTTTGGTAATCATTTTTATGTTTAAGAAAAGACAATTACAAATTAAATTATCTCAATTGAATTTATTCATTCAAATGGGTTTTGTAGCAGCTTTGTTTTTCTTAGTTGATGCTGCTATTGAAAGCCTAAATTTATCGGATGCCATAGTGAATTATGAATTGGGGGCTTTTGTCAGTCTTGTACCTTTGCTATTTATTTATTTGGCTATTCGATCAATCAAGAAAGATGAAGCTCTAGTGCGAGCTGCTGACCGTATTCGTTAAACCCTTTTTTCGAGCTCAATTACTTCTAGATTTTTAACCAAACCTTGCTCAAGTTCAAAGCGCATTAGGGTTAAAACTTTATGAAAGCCATGTTTGCCGGCAGCACCAGGATTTAAGTGCAATAAACCTAATTTTTTATCGGGTATTGCCTTCAAAATATGAGAATGTCCACAGATAAAAAGCTGTGGTGGATTTTGAAGAATCTCCGGAATTACTCGTCTGTCGTATCGATTTGGATAACCGCCAATATGGGTAATCCAAACATCTACTCCTTCTAGATTAAAGCGTAGATCTTTTGGAAATTGTTTTCTAATTTCAGCTCCATCTATATTGCCATAAACGGCTCTGAGTGGTTTAAATGTAGCTAGCTTATCCGTTAAACTTATGTTGCCAATGTCACCGGCATGCCATATCTCATCACAATCTTTAAAATGATGTTCCACCCGAGGATGTAAAAAGCCATGTGTATCTGAAATTAGCCCCACTTTTGTCATTCGGCTAAATTAGCTAATGCCTGTATATTTAATACGCTTGTTTAGTAGTTTTGAAATTATATGAATCAAACAAATTCCATCATTTTCGCAGATAGTCAATTTGAAAAATTGGTGCAAATCTTGAAAACCGAGTCTTTTTCAAAAGTTTGTGTTTTGGTAGATTCAAATACTTCTATTTATTGTTTACCTATTTTACAAAAGCAGCTTTTAAATGCTAAAATCGAAATTGTAAAATTGGAAATGATAGCAGGAGAAGAAAACAAGCAAATTGAGAGTTGTATTCAACTGTGGACTCAATTGAGTGAATTGGAAATTGATCGAAATGCGGTTTTGCTAAATTTAGGTGGAGGAGTAGTAACTGATTTAGGAGCTTTTGTTGCAGCAACCTATAAAAGAGGGATTCATTTTATGAATATACCAACAAGCTTGCTAGCTATGGTAGATGCAGCAATTGGAGGCAAGTGCGGAATTGATTTTGATTCTTTTAAAAATCAAATTGGCTTGTTTCAAAATGCCGATTACACCTTTGTTTATCCTGAATTTTTGAACTCATTGCCTGAGATCGAGTGGAATAGCGGTAAAGCAGAATTGATAAAGCATGCTTTAATTCATGATATTGATCTTTGGAATGAGTTAAGGAAATTAGAATTTAATAAGCATGCTGCTTGGCTTCCTTTTATAGAAAGAGGAATGAAGATAAAGCATGAAATTGTTTTGAATGACTTTAAAGAATCGGGCGAAAGGAAAAAGCTCAATTTTGGTCACACCATTGGTCATGCCATTGAATCTTATTGTTTGATTAAAGGAGAACCTATTCCTCATGGATTTGCAATTGCTGCAGGAATGTTGATTGAGAGTTTTATTTCCTTAAAGAAAGATTTGATTAGTATAGAGCAATTTTATGAAGTAGAAAGATTCTTATGGAACAACTATCCAAAACTGAATTTTAAGTCAACAGAAATACAACAACTAGTTAAGCAGGATAAGAAAAATTTTAAAGGCCAATTTCAATTCTCATTGTTAAAGGAAATTGGTGATTGTGTGATTAATCAAGATGTAGAAATTGATTTAATTGTAGAGTCGTTAAATTATTATCAATCAAAATGAGTTTTCATCGCTTAGAACGAATTCAAGCAAATAGTCGATTACTAATCCATCTCCCTGCTTCAAAAAGTATTTCGAACCGACTACTCATTATTCAAGCGTTATCCAATTTTCAATTTGAGATAGAAAACCTGTCAAAAGCAAAGGATACGTCCATTCTTCAAGAAGCACTATTATCAAGAAAGAAAGGTATAGATGTTGGGATGGCTGGAACTGCTTATCGATTCTTAACCGCTTTTTTGGCAATTAAACCTTCAAATATTGTAAAGCTATCTGGTGCAGATCGAATGCATGAGAGACCAATTGGAATCTTAGTTGAGGCACTAAAGGAATTAGGTGCAGAAATAGACTATTTAGAAAAAAAATATTATCCACCATTAGTAATCAAAGGAAGGAATTTAGTAGAAAAGGAATTGCAAATAGATGCTTCTGTAAGCAGTCAATTTGTGTCTGCATTATTGTTAATAGCGCCTTATATAAAAGGTGGATTGACTTTGAAATTAACGGAAGGGGAGAGTTCTAAACCTTATGTAGAAATGACTCGTTCTTTAATGAATGCCTGCGGAGTTAAAAGTGAGAGAATTAGGAATTATCTCATGGTGGAAGAAGGAACCTATACAATCAAGAAATCCATTCGAGTGGAAGCTGATTGGTCTTCTGCAGCTTTTTTTTATCAGGTTTTGCTTTTTAATGATCAAATAAATGAAATTCAATTTGAAGCATTGAGTTTAGCTTCCATTCAAGGAGATCAAGCTTTAGCTGAATTGGCTTCTATTTTTGGGGTGGAAACCATTGAAGAAAATGGTAATGTGATTATTCGAAAGTGTGGAGAAAGGAAAGAAATAACTCAATTAAACTTAATAGATTGTCCAGACTTAGCTCCAAGTCTAATTGTAATCGCTGCACTCAATTGTAATGAGCTAATAATAGATGGTATAAAAACACTAAGGATAAAAGAATGTAATCGAATTAAAGCTCTATCTAACGAATTGCAAAAAATAGGTGCTCAGTTAATTGAGGTGACGAATGATCAAATTATGATTAAGAAAACGGATGGTTTGCCCGATAAAGTTGAATTTAACACTTACAATGACCATCGAATGGCCATGTGTCTTGCGCCACTTGCTTTTTTAATAAATGAGGTTAAAATTGAAAATATAAAAGTGGTAAAAAAGAGTTTCCCAAATTATTGGTTAGAATTGGAAAAGTGTGGAATAAAGGCTAGCTAATCTTTCTTTTTTGCTTTTGTCGATATTTTTTATTCATAATCAAGCTGTAAACTTGACGAATTGTGGCAAAAAGATAAGCCAAAGCTAACCCAATCCATATGATGGTTAGAATTAAGTAATCTAAACCGGAGTAATTGTAAAAAACAACGGCCGCAACATGAGCATTAAAAAAGTTTAGAAAAACGGTAATTGATGCTACTCGACGTGGAGCTTGCTGAAAAGCAATTAGATTTAGTAAACCAGTAAATATCATTACCGAACCAAAGAACATATCATTCCTAATGAAAAATTCAAATGCGAAGCCGATAAATGCTACCATATTGAATAAATAGAGTGATTTGTGTGTTCTGTATCTTTTTCTCATCAGGGTTAAAATTTCAAGCGAAGTTGTGCTTTAATTTCAGAGCGGGTATTTCCTTGAATTTCATCTTTACCACTTCCAATAGATGTTCGATCTGTGTAATAGGTTTGAGCATATCTGAGCCACAAATCAACTCCTCTACGAATGTGATACTTGGTTGTAACGTAAAATCGTGTGCCTCTTCCATTGTAAGCCGGTATTGAAAATGCGTACAAAACATCGCTTTCATAAGCATAGATTCTACTGTTGTATGAATCAGTTTCAAATATAGCGTATCGAACCGAAAAAGAGAGTGGAAAGCTTAATTGTTTGTAATTTATATCTTGGTAGATTACAAACCCACTTTCGTCTACATTTTTTCCTAATTGGTAGTTACTTAGCTCAACTCTACTTTTAATTTGAATGCTTTCAGTTATCTGAAAAGCGAAGTGTAATCGGTAATTATTCAATGTTTCATCAACAACTTGGTCAATTCCTTCCGAATCGATTTGTTCATTTTTCCCTTTTTGTCGTTCCCTAAATCTAAAATAGGCTTGCATTCGTCGATTGGGTTTGTAAGTAAGTTGAGTGGTAATTCGATGTCCATGTGATGGAGCATCTGTTTGAAATCTCAACCAATCAAAAGCAAATCGGTCAGCAAAGGCAGATAAAGTAAAGTTTTTACTAAGTCGAGAATTTAGTCCAATAAAAAAGCCTTCTTCATTGGTATTGTTAGAGGATTCTCCAATGGCATTGCTTTGAATGGGTTTAAAATCTTTTTCAAATTTTCGATGTTGAATGGCTACAGAAAGTCGTGGGTCCATTACGATTAAAGCTCCATTTGTATAGGCAATACCTCCATCAATACTTTTTGAAATTTCACCAAAAAAGTTGATGTTTTTATAGAGGTAATTATAGTCAATCCCAATATTGGTATTTTCATTATCTAGTTGACTAAACTGATTGTAGGTTTGTATTCGCGGTTGAAAGTCAGCATCAATTTCATTGTGAACGGCCGTAATCCCAATATTGATATTTCGTTTAACATAAGCTAAATGACCACCAACAAATTGATTGGTTACTACATCTTTATCTTCTAGTTCTCCTTTTGTTCGGTGAAAACCATCTTCTGATAAGGAAGTAATGATCAGCTGTTCATCTAAAGTATCCGCATTGTTAGTCACATTCGCATCTACTTTATTGCTTGAATAAAAGGCAGTAAATTCAATGTTGTTTGAACTCAAAGTAATGCCACCACCTCTTAGAAATAGGTCTTCTTGCACAGAGGTATATTGTCTTAAACCTGGAGCATTCCGTTTTAGTGTAAAAATATCTGGAGAGCGGCCAAAAGCTAAACCAGACCAAAAGGTCAAACCTTGTCCGAATTGAGCTTGAAAATCTCCAAGCGCTAATTGCTTTACTTTTCCAAAACCTTGTGCAAAGAAGTGAGCTGAGTAAAAGTCAAATCCACTTTTCTGAGTGCCTTGAAAGAATTCCTCTCCAGGATCTTTTTCGGCAGTAACTCCAAAACTCAAACGATTGGAGTAGTTAAATCGAAATCGAGAATACAAACGTGCATTGCTACCAAGGTATCGTGCATTTTCGTTTTCTTGAAGCTCTTCTGAACTTATGTGCGAAAAGCCTTCTTGCTCTTCTAAAATGGAACTGTAGCGGATAAAAAGTTGAGAAGTCCCTTCTTCAAACATGCTCTTTAAACTAAGTCTTGGTTGATCTAAATCTCCTTTGACTTCAGTAAATGGTTGTATGAGTAAAATGCTTTCTAAATCAAAGCCTTTGATGCTTTGTAGTTCTTCAAAAGTGATTAATCGGCCATGGTCTTCAATGTGTTTTAAAAGACTATTGATTTGTATATCATTCAACAATCCAAGATCTTCTAACTCCAGTTTGCTCGCTCGGTTCAGATTAATTGGATGATCAAAGTAGAATTCTAATTGTTCAAATAAGGTTGTAAAATCTGCATCACCACCTTCATTTACATCCAACAGAAAGTCAACCCGGTCCTCAATGATTCGACTTTTTTCGTCATCTAACTTTTGTGCCGAAGTGCTCAATCCGTTTAAAAGCAAAATTGTAACTATGAGAAGCAGCTTTTTCATGCTAGATATTAATCTGCTTTAGGTTGATAAGAAAGTGAGATTTGAGGAGTAAAACCAATTGTGGAGTGAAAACCTGAAGCAAAGTCAAGCTGAAAGTCTTTCAAATTTAAACCAAAACCGAGTGTACTTAAACTAGGGTTTGTAGCATAACCTAACCTAAAATGTAAAATATCTAAGGCTTGATAATCGATGCCCACTTTAGCAATGGCATCATAATCAATATCTTTTACTACTTCAGAAAGTAAATTCACTTTTTTTGAAATGGAATAACCGACTCCTAATTTTAGAAGAGTAGGGTAGCGTTCGTCTTGAAAACTTGAAAGTTTTGCTTGGTTAGGGTTAACTACTACTGCAGCTAGGTTAATATCTTCATTTAGTTTGGCAAATAAGCCGATAGTTCCACTTAGTGCACTATTGGTTCCATAACCTTCACCTATTTGTGTTGAGAGGTAGTTTAATTGAACACCCAAGGCAAAAGTCTCGCTTAAGCGTTGACCATAGGAAATCCCCAGTTTATTTTCATTGTACAAGCTATAACCGTATTGACCGATGCTTAGTCCAAAGGCACCTAAATTGGTAGGATAAGCAAAAACAGCTGTTCTATATGATAAGTTGTTAAGTAAAAAAGGACTTTCGTATGAAATTCCACCTCCCCATTGTTTTTGAAAACCTAGTGCAGCCGGATTGTTTTCTGCGCTCCAAAAATCTTGATGCAGAATAGAAATATTACCCAAAGCATTAGACTTGGCTCCAGTTGAAACATCATCTCTTCCTGCCCAAGACTGAAAACTAATGCATGTTATAAAAGCAAATAGTAGAATTCTCATAGCCATGAAATAATTCGTGCAAAGTACAAATCTTTTATCTCATCTTTTATTTACTTAGATTAAACTACAGTTAAACTTCCTTTCTTATTCTTCTATATTTGTTGCATGAAGTTACTTTCAAAATTAATTCTTTGGCTCAGTGGCTGGAAAGTAGTTGGGGAAAGTCCTAAGTCGCTTGGCAAGTTTGTTATGGTTGCTGCGCCCCATACCAGTAATTGGGATTTTGTATACGCCAGAGCTGCTTTCTACATTATGGATATTAAGTTAAAATATACCATTAAAAAGGAGTTGTTTTTTTTCCCATTAGGTGTTATTCTTAAGAAAATGGGAGGTATTCCTATTAATCGTTCTAAGAAAAAGGGGAATATGGTAAATCAAATGGCTGAGCATTTTAAAAATTATAAAGAATTGGCTCTTATGGTAACACCAGAAGGAACCCGGTCTTATTCTCCCGAATGGAAGAAGGGGTTTTATTACATTGCCTTGCAGTCAAAGGTGCCTATTGTTTTAGGGTACTTAGATTATCCAAAGAAAACTGCCGGGGTTGGACCGATTATTCATCCAACAGGAGATGTTGATGCCGATATTGAAAGAATAAAGGCATTTTACAGAACGATAACTCCAAAGTATCCCGAGAAAGGAGTGAAGTAAATTATTCCTTCACCGCTAATTTAAATCCAACTCCATGAACATTGATCAATTGGATGTTTTCATCTTCTTTTAAGTATTTTCTCAATCGAGAAATAAATACATCCATGCTTCGTCCGTTAAAGTAATCATCGTTTCCCCAAATAGATTTTAATGCAAACTCTCTTTGCATGACTTCATTCATATGTAGACATAACAAACGAAGTAGGTCTGCCTCTTTTTTTGTTAATTTTTTCTGAACTGAATTTAATTCCAAGTATTGATTGACATAATCAAATTCATATTTTCCAATCTTGAAATGCTTTTTATCAATTTGCTCTGAGTGGTTGTTACTTTTTAAAATATTCTCAATTCTGGCAGCTAATTCAGGAAATTCGAAAGGCTTTGTTAAATAGTCCTGACCCAGTTTCAGTCCCTTTACTTTATCTTCAATCAGAGATTTAGCTGTTAAAAAAATAAAGGGTAAGTCTGGTTTTAATTGCACCAACTCTTCGGCAATTTCAAAGCCTCCTAGCTTTGGAAGCATTACATCAAGAATAGCTATATCAT
>CAJXFJ010000052.1 GCA_913052515.1 uncultured Flavobacteriales bacterium
AAGCAGAAGTATCTGCACAAACCGCATTGTTTGGGTCACTTAAAATCAAGGCATAACTTCCATTCATACTTGGGGTAAAACTGTTTCCGGTTTCACCAATTAGGGGCGCATAATTGTTGTTGCAATCTACCCATTGGTGTGCCGGGCCCGGACGTGCATTGTTTAAAGAAGTTAAGGTGTTCCCATTTCTTGAAACTCGCGTGTCAAGGGTATCTATCGTTACGTTAATTTGCATAATGGAATCGCAGCCGGCTGCATTGGGTAGCGTATCTCTTAGCAAACCACTTGTTCGAACTACTTTTCCACTTGGGCTGATAAATTCTTTACAAGCTCTTCGGCTAAACGCAACACTAGAGTTTTGATTGATGTCTAAATCCAAACCAAGTATGGAGTCACAACCTGCTAAAGTGCTTAAGGTATCATAATACAAGCCGCTTGTGGTCAAGGCTTGAGAAGATCCACCTACTTGCCATAGGTAAACATTTCCACAATGCTTTACAGTATCAATACTTAAATAAGTTTGACTTACGTTTAAGTCTAGTGCCAGTATGCTATCGCAACCTGCAGCCGTAATAACAGTATCCAAATAAAAACCGGTAGAGGAGTAGCTTTGGCCGTTAAAGGCCCAAGTGTAAGCGCCACAAGATTGAATACTAAGGGTATCTAAACTGCTGTTGCCTAAAGTAAGGTTTAAGGTTACTATTGAATCACATCCGTTTGCGGCTGCACCTACAAGTGTATGGCTAACCGAATTGGTAGAAGCGGTATAGGTATTTCCGTCAATCCAAGTAAAACTATTGCAAGCGGTTTGCACATCAACTCCCGAAGCAATAGGACTCAGGCTTAAGTTTAAAGTCACAATAGAATCACAACCAGTGGCTGAAGCACCAGCATAGGTGAATGTAGCTGTATTGTTCGAGCTGGTGTAGGTGATGCCATCTATCCATGTGAAAGAGCCGCAAGCCGTTTGTACATCTGTGCTTGTGGCAGTTATACACTCTTTTATTTTTTGTACAAATACATCATCATTGCCAAGCGATTGTAGATTGCTTGTTCCAGAGCCAAAATCAAAATCTAGCGGATTGGGATTAAGAGCATTAAACAATCCGGCATGAAGAATTCCACCATTGACATCGCTTGCTATGGCAAAACTTTCTTCATCTGCGGGACTCGATAAAGTTGCCACCCATTGAAAATTGCCCGAAGCGTCCATCTTATGTATGTAGGCATCGCTGAAACCGCTCCAGCTGGTGTTGGTGTTTGCAGTTCCTGGGTCAAAATCAATGGTTCCGCCATAGTAACCAACCGTATAAATATTTCCTTGATTATCTGTTGAAACGGCATTCCCTGCATCGGCAGAAGAGGAGCCAAAAGTTTTCGTCCATTGGTATGTTCCACTTGGATTGAATTTTGAAACATAAGCATCTGTAGAACCTACAGCCGGAATTTGTGTAAAGACAACCCCTGGATTAAAATCTGGTCCGTTGGCATAAGTACCAGCTACAATTACATTGTTGTTGGCGTCTATGCTAATGTCACTCACTTCATCGTTTCCTAAATCGCCCCAAGTGTAATCATAAACATAATTGCCACTGCTGTTGTACTTGGTCAAATAGGCATCTACTCCGCCATTGCTTGAATTTACTTGTCCAAAGCCGGGGCCCCATCTAAAGTCTACCCCGCCAGAATGAGAACCTCCAAAGTAAATGTTATTGTTACCGTCTATGGCGATGCATTTATTGGTGGTGCTTCCTTGTCCGTATCTTCCCCAGATGTAATTTCCGGAAGCATTCCATTTTTGCAGCCAAAAATTGTTACCCGGAGAATTGTAAACCGTAAAGTTTGAACCGGAACCTGGGTTCATATCAAAAGAGCCTGAAAATTCTCCAATGGTCAAGATATCGCCATTGCGGTCAACCGCTACATCTTTTAATCGGATATTGTAGGACCTTCCTGAACGACCAAGCGTTTGCACCCAAACAAAAGTTCCATTGCTGTCCAATTTTAGCAAGAATGCATCATCTAAGGCGGTGCTGCTTCTATTTTGTGTTCCCGTACCTGGGTCAAAATCTACGGTGTTTCGAAATTGTCCGGCAATGTAGATGTTTTTACTTGCGTCTAAGGCAAGTCCAAAACCAATGTCGGCCCCTGCGCCACCAATCTGTTTTACCCATTGTGCAATGCCTTGGGCATCGCGTTTTTGGATAAAGATATCATGACTTCCGTTTGAAGTGAAAGATCTAACTGTGGTAGCACCAGTGTTAAAATAAGCAGTGGCTTGAAAAGTTCCAAGGGTGTATGAATTTCCCAAGGAGTCCACAACAATGTCATAAACTTGATCTGCTTGATTTCCTCCTGAAGAATTTACCCACTGATGCGTCGGAGTTTGCGCATAGAGGTGAAGTGAGAGTCCAGTCAAGAAAGTGATGGCTAGCGTAAATAGTCTTTTCATAGTTACTTTTTTGTGCAAATAGCTTGATTTCAAGAACCAAGAATTGAAATAGTTGAGCAACTGACTGATTTTGTTGAGTAACGGTAATGGAGATGATTAAGCTATTGAATAATAGATAGTTATGTATAATGGATTTTGTTTGTTTGTTTTTGAAAGTGTGTTGATTATTAGTGAGTTAGATATAAGGGAAGTACTTCTCAATTTTTATGATTTTGTATCAAGTGGATTTCCGTTCTACTTTTGCGCGGACTCTTTTTAGATGAACATATTTCGCACTTTATTCCTTTCTGTATTTCTGAGCTTTGGAAGCTTCTTGTCGGCTCAATCGGTTTATCAAAACACGGGTTTCTATCTGGTAGATTCTTTGTATGCTGATGAAGTAAATGCCACAGACAGTGTATTGATTCGTAAAGTCTTGGAAAAGTATCATGCTGCTGAGCATGACACAACAAAACTGGCTTACTTTCTTGAACTTTTTGATGGAATTGAAAACCTTTCAGCAGCTCATCGCTATGCCGAGTATTTGGAAGAAAATGCGGCGATTAAACAGAAACAAGTCAAATCGGTGAGTGAAAAAGAGCGCTTGCAATTTTTAGAAGCTTATGCTTGCGAAATTCAAGGGGTATTGTTTGGATTTAAAGACGATTACAACCAAGCAGAACCCAAGTATGAAAAGGCACTTGGCATTTATCGGCAATTGAATGAAGTAGAGCGAATGAGCACCATGCTTTCGGCTTTGGGACAAATTGCCAGCTACCGCGGAAACGTAAGTAAAGCCATTGATTTACACACCGAAGCCGTTGAAAAAGCAGAACAAGGAACAGATACTTCGGCCATTATTTTCTCACGCTTTTACATTGCCGATACTTACACTTTAAACAAGAATTACGAAAAAGCTCTGGCTATTAGTCGTAAGAATTTGGCGCTTGCCATTCACATTAAAGATTCCAATTTAATTGCTAATGAATTTCTTTCCATTGCGTTAAACTCCTTTCGTTTGGGCGATACAACTGCTGCTTTTCAAGGGCTGAAAAAAAGCATTAGCGTGAGTCGAATGAGTAAGAATCCTTATCGCCTAGTAGATGGTCTAAATGAATTGGCCGGTTTTTACCTGGAACAAAACCAATTGGACTCAGCGCGATTGACCTTAGATGAACTTGAACGTATTAGCCTTAAACATAAGTTTAATTACCAATTGGCAGAGGTAAAGCTGCAACAAGCGCGTATTGCTTTTAAAAGCAAACAATGGACCATAGCAGAAGAAAAATTAAAGGCTGCGCTTGAGCTGGGTAAACAAATCAATGCCTATCAATACAAAACATATCCTTTGGAGCTATTAGCCCAAGTGAAGCATGAACAAGGCAAACATGAAGAAGCTTTTAGCTTGTTGCAAACTTTTAAGTTATTCGAAGACAGCATTTCCAATTCGCAATTGGAGAAGAAGCTAATGGAGAAATCCATAAGTTATGAATATGAAAAGGAGAAAGCCGTTCAAGCGGCGGAGCATGAGGCCGAATTGACTTTGGCCGAGGAGAAAAGTAAAACACAAGAGTTACTGATTATCATTTCGGTTTTGGTGGGGGCGGTAATTTTGATTGCTCTCTTGTCGATTTACAGCCAATTAAAAACGATTAAAAAACAAAAAGTCGCACTAAAGGAAGCCTATCGAGAATTGGAAATTCGAAAAAATGATGAGGTTTTGGCATCCAATTTTAAGGCACTTCAATCGCAGATGAATCCGCATTTTATTTTTAATGCGTTAAACTCCATCCAAAATTTTGTACTCAAAGGCAAGGTGGATGATTCGTATACCTACATCAACAAATTTGCAGATTTGATTAGAACCACTTTGAGTTTTTCAGAATTAGAATTGGTCAGCTTTGAGGAAGAAAAAGCTTTATTAGAAAATTACTTGTCCTTGGAAAAATTGCGTTTCCGAGATCACTTTGATTATGAATTAAAATGTGAGGATATTCCAGCATTGTCTTTGCCACCCATGTTGTTGCAACCTTTAATTGAAAATGCCCTCGTGCATGGTTTACTGCACAAACCAAAAGATCGTTTTTTAAGCTTGGTGTTTCAATTCGATGAAAATGGCTTTCGCTGTGAACTGACCGATAATGGAATTGGCAGAGAGGCTTCTCAGGTCATTAATAAACGGCAAAATTCAAAGCACAAATCCTTTGCATTGGGCGCTTTGAAACGAAGATTCGATTATCTTTCGCGACGAATGAACCTAGAAGCAGGATTTACTTACGTGGATTTGTATGAAGATGGAAAAGCTAGTGGAACCAAAGTATTGGTGCAGATTCCTTATGTATTAAACCGATGAATAAACTAAAGGCCATAATCATTGATGATGAAGCGAGTGCTAGAGAGAATTTAGAACTTCTGCTTAGTCGCTTTTGTTTGCAAGTCAATTGTTTGGGTGCTTTTTCAGGCTTAGAATCTGGGGTGCGTTTCTTAAAAAACAACCCCATAGATGTGGTTTTTCTTGATGTTGAAATGCCCAATTATGCTGGTTACGAAATTGTACAGTTTTTCGAAGAAATTAATTTTCAAATCATTTTTGTAACAGCCTACGACGAGTATGCCATGAAGGCTTTTGAGCTTTCGGCAGTAGATTATTTGTTGAAGCCGATTGATATTGAACGGCTAAAGTTGGCGGTGCAGAAAGTAGAGCAAAATGCCTTGACCAAAGAGTTAGCTGAAAAGTATGTAGAAGTAGCCGATTATATGGATCAGCAAAAAGAGCCCAAGCTAAGTGTATTGCATAAAGGAAGTCGGGTGTTTATTCCCTTTCGGGAAATTTTAGCTGTTGAAGCTAACGAGGCCTACTCCATAATTCACAGAGCAAATGGAGAGCAGTATGTCTATAGCAAAAACATTTCAGCGGTAGAAAATGAATTGCGTGGATACCCTTCCTTGTTTCGTAGCCACAAATCGTGGATGGTAAACTTAAAAGAGATTAAAGAATTGAGAACCAGTGAAAATGTAATTGTTCTGAATAACGACATGAGTACAAAAATTTCACGCGCTAAAATGAAGCACTTTAAGGATTTAATGCGGGAGTAGTTGTAGATTTTGTTTTGTTTCTTTTTTGAATGTCCGTTAGAAATTGCCTAGGGTTGGTTAATTGACTTTGTCTACTTAATTGGTTTGCAGTAAACTCTTAGAATAAAGCTCGCTTAAAAGAGCTTACCTTGAGATGCTTTTGATAAAAGTTCTGTGCAGCTGTCCCTCAAGTGGCGGGATCAGTTAATTTTATAGTGCTTAGTTTTTTTAATTATTCTTAATGCTATCAACGTCTTCTTTTAACAACTCTTCTACTTGCTTTTTCAATTGTTCATACCTTAATGAATCTTCCTTACTCAATGGCGGTGGCTCGGGTAATTTGACTAAGTCTTCATTTACTGAATTTTGATTCATCTTTTCAATCATTTTTAGCTTATCCATAGTCTCCAATAAATGCCACCACCAATCATTACAATTCTCATTTTCAACGGTCATTTGTTTGTCTTTTGTATCAATCCATAACATCAGGTTCGTTTTGTCAAAGTAAAATCTGTTACTCTTTGTTTCAGTAGATTTCTTTACACTTACAAAAACAGGCCAACGTCCATTGAAATAGTAGCTTTCTTTATATTGGATGTCATCCTTTTCGTATGTTTTTTCAAACTTTACAATCGTCTCATTTTGTCGATAAACCTTTAATAATCCGTTAGAGTAATTAGAGCTTTTAAGAATAATTTTTTCTGGAGTGACATATTTAAGATTGGAGTCAATTCTATCAGAATTTTCATTGCCAATTCTTGAAATATCTGCATTCCACATTTTTATTAACTCATCAGTAGTTTGTCCAATGGATAATTGAGCTAGAAACGAGCAAAAGAATAATATCAGAAGTCTTTTCATTTCTCAAATGTTAGTTAAGATACACAGTTTTACAAAAGTTATAGATACATCCTTTACGCTAAATTAGTTTCTAAACTTACTGATTGCCGCCTAGCTATTCCGTTTGGACAAGTTTTTTATTGCTTTACTCGATTAATGATGTTGATTATCAATTCTAGGCCTAAAAAGCAAATTAACCAAAAGCAAAAAAAGGTTATAGTTGAGAAAAATAGAAGCATACCTAAAACTTCTACATCAGTCTCAAGATGATGCGCATAAGATACTGTGGTCTGAAAACTTAGCAATATTGAGATTATAATAGAGACAACAAATAAGACAATCTTATAAATTTTACTCAATCGTTTGTATGAATTTGTCATTGCTAGTTAAACTATATTATTCTCCTATTAATTGTAATCATCGGTCTTGGTAATGAGAAGTTGCGTGGATTAGCACGAAACTTTGCAAGTGTACACTAAACCTGCCTGCTGGCAACCAGGTTGAAATTCGCGAGGAATTTCAGTAGTAGGCGAGAAAAAGCAATTACTTAAAGCCATGGTTTCCTACTGTCTTTTTTCCGATTACGTATAAGTAATCTCCCAAGTCATTTTCATAGGATTTTATTATTTCTTTAATTTTTCCACTGTCTATATCTTTTCTTAATTCCGATAATCCATTTTCGACTTCAGTTCGGTTTGATAATGATGAAAATGAAGAAATTCCATGTCTAATTTGCTCGTCAAAATAAAGTTCAGGGTTTTGTTTTCCGCAATACAAAAATTGGTCTTCCAAGTCAGGTTTTATAAAATACTTTTGTGTTTCCATTAATTCGATTCCGCTATCATTCATAGCCTTTTTTACTTTTTCTAAAGTTGGCATTTGTATCATTGAGTCGGAAAGCATTTTTGGAAAATAATGATTGAGCCAATATCCTTGCATTTGCTCGGGTGTTGATGTGAAAATCACAATTCTGCCGTTTGGCTTTAAGACTTTATTCAGCTCTGTAAACCCCTTTGTTAAGTTGGTCCAATGGTGTATTGTCAAAGAACCGATTATTCCTTTTACAAAATTTTCAGGAAGTCCAGTGTTCTCTGCAGAACCTATTTGCCAATGAATTTTGTGGTTTTTAAGTTTTGCTTTCTCCAACATTATTTCGGAAGGGTCAATACCAATGAAGTCAAATCCTTTTTTTTGAAATTCACTGGTGTAATTTCCAGTTCCACAACCAATGTCCAAATATTTTTCGTTTTTAGTTGGTTGCAAATGATAAAGTAATTGTTCGGTCAAATATTTGTCCGCTTTTCGTGTCAGATTGTAATTAATTCCTATTTGGTCGTATTTAGCTTTCATTGTTTTGCTCAGCTTGTTCGTTAAGATACATCCTTTACATTAAATTAGTTACAAAGCTTGTTGATTGCCCTCGCTGTTGTGCCGTTTTTGAGTGTTCTTTGATTGTGATTCTTTTGGTAAAAGGTGGGTTGTGCATCAGCTACCTGTGTTAGTGGCTAGTTTATTATTCAATCTTTTTAAGTAAATAATCAGTTTTATCTTTCATTTCATAAATGATAAATTCTTCAAACTTTTGCCTGTCGCTTTCAAGCTCGCTGTAAGTTGTTAAAATTACCTGTGCGTCATCGGAGGATATGTTTTCAATAACATTTACACAGTCAATAAGCGAATCATTGTCCAAATTTTGTTGTTTGGGCTCATCAAGGATTAACAAGTTTGGGAAGTTAATTGAATCTAAATTTTTAAATTTTATAGAGGTTTGAAGAAGAGATAAATAATAGCTCAATATGATTCTAATGTTATCGCTTGAACTTGAAATATTATAAATGTCAAAATTGTCTAGATATGGAGTGTAATTATCATTACCATCGACTTTAATACTTTTTATCAAAGACTGTTTACCCTTAAATAAACCTAAGTTTGTAACATTGTCTTGAACATAATGTGTAATTGAATTTATTATGGCTTCATCATTAGTTGTTTGTTTATATTGAGAGACTTCTTC
Organism: uncultured Flavobacteriales bacterium; assembly: GCA_913052515.1. Next base: position 8,361 of record CAJXFJ010000052.1, read on the forward strand.
TTTGAGTTTTTCCAATTCTATACTTGATATATTGATGTCTCGTCTTAAAGGTTTAAGGGCTTCCCACCTTTCAGCGATTCTCGAATACTTTTCCATTTCCTTATGGGTGGAATCAGCATCTAATATTCTTTTTCTTAAATCTGCAAACTCTTTACCAGCAAAAGTTTTGGTTTGTTGCTCT
>CAJXFJ010000053.1 GCA_913052515.1 uncultured Flavobacteriales bacterium
ATTTAGTTTCTTATTTAAGGCATTTAAAATAATCAAATGGTTCGTGGCAATCTTCGCATTTAAAAAGGGCTTTACAGGCAGTTGAGCCAAATCGACTAACCATTTTGGTATTGCTTGAGCCACATTGTGGACAATTGATTTGATGTTTTTCTCCTGTTAATGCTGCTTTATCTACTGAGGTCTCTCGGGGTGCAGCAATTCCATATTCTTCAAGAGCCTGCTTTCCTCTTTCCGTTATCCAGTCGGTTGTCCAAGCGGGACTTAAAACCAGCTTTACTTCAGCAATTAAGCCTTCTTTTTTAAAAGCAGCTTTAATGTCATCGCTTATGGTATCCATTGCTGGACAACCCGAGTAAGTTGGTGTAATTTCAATGTGAAAAGTTTCACCATTTTGCTCAACTTTTCGCACAATACCCATATCCATAATGGAAAGAACTGGAATTTCAGGATCGCTCACCGACCGTAGAATTTCTTCTATTTCCGGATTAGCAACTTTCATTTACCACTGCATGTTTGGGTAAGCTCTTTGCATGTATTGGAACTCTGCTAATATGTAACCCATGTATTCAGTATGTCTTCCAGCTTTACCACCATATTGGAAGGTAGTCTTTTCAGGGAAGGAAATATCCGATTTTACCAAAACGTCTTTAACTCTTTCTAAATAGATTGGCTTAAGCAGCTCCAAATCTGGACCAACACCCATTTCTGCCATTAAGGTTTCCGTTTCTGTTGGTTTAAAAAGTTCCATACTATATCTCCAAAGAAAACCAAAAGCTTCATTTAAACGCTCATTGCTTTCTTCTGTTCCATCGCCTAAGCGTTGCATCCAAGTTGAAGATAAATCAAAGTGATAATCTACCTCTTTAATGGATTTATGAGCGATGGCAGCAATTTGACGGTTCTTACTATTCATCAATTCAGTTAGCAACAATTGATGATAGGTATCAAACAAGAACTGACGACAAATTACATAGGCAAAGTCACGGTTTGGCTGTTCAACTAATAAAGCATTTTTATATTCATGCTCTAAACGAAGCATGGCAATGGAGTCTTCCGTAACACCCTCTCCTTTTAGCTCAGCGGCATATTGAAAGTAATTTCTCACTTGGCCAAAAAGATCAAGGGAAACATTAGTCAGTGCAATGTCCGTTTCTAGTTCAGGTCCATGACCACATAGTTCTCCTAATCGCTGACCCAAAATCATGGAATTATCCCCAAGCAGTAATAAATAATCGTATAAGGCTTTTTGCTCCATTACATATGCTTTAATTCGTCTGGCAAATTGTAAAAAGTAGGGTGTCTGTAAACCTTATCTTTTGCAGGTTCAAACAACTCTCCCGACTTTTCAGGATTAGAAGCAGTGATGTGTTTAGACTCAACCACCCAAACACTTACTCCTTCTTGACGACGTGTGTATACATCACGGGCATTTTGAATTGCCATTTCAGCATCAGCCGCATGCAAGCTACCTGCATGTCGATGCTCTAATCCGTTTTTGCTACGGATGAATATTTCCCAAATGGGCCAATCTTTATTCATAGTTTGTTTTCTTTTCGATTAAGCACTTTTGCTTACTTTTCTTTCAGCTTGTTTTTTCGCATGAGCCAAGGCTGCTTCTCTTACCCAAGCCCCCCTATCCCAAGCGTTATTTCGATCTTCCATTCGCTTGCGATTGCACGGCCCATTTCCTTTTACCACATCCCAAAACTCTTCCCAATCAATTTCACCAAAATCATAATGTCCTCTTTCTTCGTTCCATTTCAAATCAGGATCTGGTATTGTCAAACCTAAAATCTCTGCTTGCGGTACCGTTTGATCTACAAATTGCTGACGCAATTCATCATTTGATTTTCGTTTAATCTTCCATTTCATGGATTGCTCCGTATTTGGAGACTCTTCATCTCTTGGTCCAAACATCATCAGCGATGGCCACCAAAATCGGTTCAGCGCATCTTGTGCCATTTGCTTTTGAGCTTCAGTCCCGTTCGCTAAGGCAAGCATAATTTCATAACCTTGACGTTGGTGGAAACTCTCTTCTTTACAAATACGCACCATAGCTCTTGCATAAGGGCCATAAGAGGTTTTAGTCAACATGACTTGATTAATAATGGCCGCACCATCAACCAACCAACCTACAGCTCCCATATCTGCCCACGTTAGTGTTGGATAATTGAAAATACTTGAATATTTGGCAGTACCATTTAGCAATTGCTCCACCAATTCATCGCGGCTGATTCCTAAGGTTTCTGCAGCGCTGTATAAATACAATCCATGTCCTGCTTCATCTTGAACTTTTGCCAACAAGGCCACTTTTCTTCTCAATGAAGGAGCTCTTGTAATCCAGTTTCCTTCAGGCAACATTCCTACTACCTCGGAATGAGCATGCTGTGAAATTTGACGGATATGTGTTTTACGATATTTCTCTGGCATCCAATCTTTCGCTTCAATATTCTCTCCGCGATCAATTCGTGCCTGAAATTCTTCTTCTAAATTTTTTATATTATTCTCCATAATTTCAAGTATTTAGCTATCGAAATCTACTAAAATATTATTGCTTTTGGGTACAGCTTGGCAAGTTAAAATGTATCCTGCTTCTACTTCTTCCTCTTCTAATGCATAATTGACTTGCATATCCACTTCTCCTTCAATCAATTTTGCTCGACAAGTACAACAAACTCCACCTTTGCAGGCGAATGGCAAATCAGCATTATTACTCAGTGCGGCATCTAAAATGTAATTATCTCCACCTTGAGGCATTTCGAATGAGGTTTTTGTACCGTTATTTATAATTGAAACTTCCGATAAATCAGAATTGTTCACCGTTTCAACTTGTTCTTTTGATTTTTCTTTGGGGGGAACTCCAAAAAGTTCAAAATGGACTTTCTTAGAATCAACTCCATGTTTAATCATAAAGTCTTTAATCATCATGGTCATGGCCATAGGACCGCAGATAAACACATCGTCAATCTGCGATAAATCAATTAAAGACTTTGAAATTTGCTCTAGCTTTTCTTCTGTAAAACGTCCATTAAATAAAGGTGCATCTCGCTCTTCTTTTGTTAAAAAGTGATACAACTCAAAACGTCCTAAATATTTATTTTTTAAAGCCTCAATTTCTTCTCTTAAAATAATGGACTGAACGGAGCGATTGACATAAAAAAGACTAGCTTTTGAATTTGGCTCTTCTTTTAAGTGTGTTTTCAAAATAGAAGCAATTGGTGTAATTCCACTTCCAGCTGCAAATGCCACATAGTGCTTTGAACAACTTTTATCTACATCACAATAAAAACTTCCGTTTGGAACCATTACTTCCAACTCATCACCCACTTTTAAATGATCATTGGCAAAAGTGGAAAAACGACCACCATCAATTTTTTTAATTGCTACTTTCCATTCATTGTCTAGCGGACTTGAACAAAGTGAATAAGACCTTCTGATAGACTCGCCATCAATTTCTGCCTTAAGCGTTAAATATTGACCTTGTTTATACTGAAAGAGTTCTTTCAACTCCTCTTCCACTTCAAAACTTACAATTGTACAATCATCAGTTGTCTTTTCTAATTCTTTAACCTTAAGCGGATGGAAACGTTTTGCCATAGAAAAAATTTGTTTGCAAAATTAAGCAAAGGGGATAGCATTCCTAAATAAGCGACTCCCCGTTTAAATCAGTTGTTAAATAAAGAGTCATTGCTTCAAAAAATGGTTGAATTAACTGATACCCTTTTATAATTTGGTCTGGAAAATCTGCCGACATTACTTCTTGATCTGAAAATTTCTTCATCACATAAAAGTTTTTAAAACGCAACAAATCAATATTTGGGTCATCTGCATTAAATCCTCTTGGAACAGTTTTTAACTTTTCTCCTAATAATTCCCCAAAATAGTTTTTAAATTTCTTGTTAGCTAAAGCCTGTTTTAAAGGTTCTGCATCCATTTCTATTTGTTCACGAATCAATTTTAAATCCGAAGCATTTGGTGCGTAAAATCCACCACCAATCATTGAATTACCAGGCTCAATGCTAAAATAATATCCTCCTCTCCTATTTTCTCCTGCTCTTTTAAAAGAACCGGATCGATTGGTTTTGTATGGTGCTTTATTTTTAGAAAAGCGAACATCTCTATAGATTCGAAAAAGACTTTTTTTACCACTTATGGTTTCAATCTCATCAAACTGATTGAGACGCTTTAACAATTCATCACCAAGCGCTGCCATTTCTTGGTGAGAAGCTTCATACTTGTTTTTGTTTTCTTGAAACCAATCTCGATTGTTATTGAGTTTAAGTTCTTTAAGAAAATTAAATGTGGTTGATGTTACAATGCTCATGCAGTCAATTTTGGGAGCTTGAAATTAATATCTTTGGATGATAACATCAATAGAAAATGGAAGAAAAATTCTACATAGAAACGACAATTAGAAAAGTAGCCAAGACCATAAATGGCTTATTGTTATTTTAGAGGGGTGGAAGAATCAATTAATCCCAAATGAATCAGATAAAAGCTAATATTTCTTGAATGGATGAAATAAATTAATTTGATATGCGCAATAAAATAGAAGACAAATGAAAATTGAAGATCAATATGGCAAAATAGGAGAATCTATAAACGGTATCCTTTCTAGTTCGTTGAAAAATCCGGACCTTGAAAAATTGGCTTCGAATCATTCCTTTATTGTTGATTTTGACATATGGCTTGATATTTTACAGGATAGACCTGAAAAAAGCATTTTTGAAAATGCAATTAAGGAATACCAAATATCGATTATAAGTAATTGTCTTGGAATGTATCAACAGGCTTTTATGGGGTTGCGGTTTTTTCTTGAACGCTCCTTAGTTGCCATTCAATTTTCTGCAAATGAAATTGAATTGAATTTATGGAAAATTGGAGAGAGAGACACCTATTGGACTGAATTAATGGATGATGACAAAGGAGTTTTTTCTCCAAAATTTTGTCGAGCTTTTTTTCCAGAACTTGATAATGAAATAACTTTTTTTAAAGCTATTACTAAAAAAGTTTATCGTGAATGCTCTGAATATGTTCATGGCAATAATTCAGTTATCGATAAAATTCCAAATTCACTAGAATATTCAAAAGATTTATTTGAAGAGTGGAACTCTAAAGCGGACATTATTAACAGAATAATTCTATTCACATTATGTTTACGATATTTAAAAATATTGAAGGTAGAGGAACGGAAAAAAGTAGCAGAATCCCTAATTGAAGAGTTTAATTCTATCCCTCCAATAAATCAAATTATTACACAATAATTATGGCTGAACTATTATTTAGAACCGAAGATATTCCGAATGGAGAAATTCTTGATTTGTTTGTTGAGACTGAACAAGACAGGGATGTAATAGAAAAATTAAAGTCAATATCCCCGACCATTATAGTTGGTAGTAGAGGAGTTGGTAAATCTTTTCTGATGAAAGTTGCCGAACAGGAATTAAATCAGAATTTCAAAGCAGATAGGATTTTACCCGTTTATTTAACTTTTACAAAAAGTTCACTTATTCACTCAGCTGATAAAAACCAATTTTTCAATTGGATGCTATCTTTGATTTGTTCTAAGATAATTAGGGAATTAAGAAGAAAAGGGCTATTAGCAAACTTGCCACATTCGATTAGTGTTTTGAGTGGAGGTGAATACAACGAGGATAAACTAAGAATTGAAGATGTTGCGAAAAACTATGAAGACTCTTGGAAAAAACCAGCAGAGCAGGTAGATAATAGCAGCGTACCAACTATTGACGACTTTAAAGATGCCATTGAAGAAATTTGTGAAGATTTAGGTATAAAGCGAATTAACCTGTTGATTGATGAAGCCGCTCATATTTTTAGACCTGAACAACAACGACAATTTTTTACGCTTTTCAGGGACTTACGGTCACCATATATTGCCTGCAATGCCGCTGTTTACCCAGGAGTAACAGCATTTGGTGATGTTTTTCAATATTCGCAAGATGCAACATTTATTGATATTAATAGAGATGTTTTATCAAGCAGTTACGTTGCCCGGATGCGAGAGATTGTTGAAAAACAAGCTGATTCGGACAGCAAACTTCTAAATGAGATTTCAAAAAATAGAAATAATTTTGAAATATTAGCATTTGCGGCTTCTGGCAACCCAAGGTTTTTGTTAAAAAGTATTTCTAGAACTCCAAAAATGAGTTCTCAGCAATTAAATGAAACAATAAGAGAATTTTATAAAATTGAATTGCTCGCTGAACATTCTAATCTAAGTGAAAAGTATCCGGGTCAAAAAGGACTTATTGATTGGGGTAGAAATTTCATTGAAAATATCGTTCTACCAGAATTACAAAATAAAAATTCAAATTACATAGCAAATAGTAAACAAACATCTTGTTTTATTTGGCTTCATAAGGATGCTCCACATACAGTTAAAGAATCATTCCGATTATTAGAGTATACTGGAATAATTCAAGAGCACTCAAAAGGAATTAAAGCTACAAAAGCAGAAATTGGAACAAGATACCTTGTAAATTTTGGGTGCATATTCTCACAAGAGTCTTCGCCCTCAAGTGCTTCTCTACCGATAGCCCGCAATATAACTTCAAAAAGAATGACCGAATACGGAATGAATAATTCCAATTTTCAAAATCTTATTAATGAGATTCCTGATTTCAAAGAGAGTGATATGACTGAAGTTTTAGAGAAGGAATTGAACAAATCTCTTGACGTTCTTGATTTGTCCTTCTGGATAAAAGCTAAATTAAGAGAAATGAAAATTAACTGTGTTAAAGATATTTTGAATACAACTGAGGCAAACTTAAAAAAAGCCTACTATGTTGGTGATAAAAGAGCACGATTGGTCAAGAGTGCTGCGACTGCTTCCGTTTATGAATACTTAAACGGATAAATAAAAAGTGCATAACAACGGCTAAAAAATGATAGCTATCCTACGAGACAGCTCCCCAGTTCCCGCGCGATTGCCAGTCTGCGGAACGGGCAGGCATCGCGTGGTTAATTCTATTTAATCTCCTACGAAATGTGAAGCAAATCACTTACACTTCCCTTTCACCCTTGAAATCAATACCTTTGGTGGTATGGCAAATTCCGTAACCCTCACTGTAACTTTAAGTAAGGTCGGTACCAAAATTTATGATTACCGATTTATTATTGATGAACAGCTAGCCCTTCCATTTATTGATGGAAAAAACCGCCGTGTAATTTGTACGTTTAATCAAAAGGAGATTAAACATTGCGCTTTAATGCCATCACCGGAAGGCCCATTTATTATGGCCGATCAACAATTAAGAAAAAAACTAGGAATTCAAGAAGGTGATGAAATCATCGTTGAAATTAGAAAAGACGAAAGTGAATATGGCATGCCTGTTCCTGAAGAATTTTCGGCTTGTTTGGAAATGGATCCAGAAGCCGACTCTATTTTTAAAAAATTAAGTAATGGCAAACAACGAACGCTAATTCACCTGGTTGGAAAAATTAAAAGTTCAGAAATAAAAGTGAGAAGAACACTTGCCATTCTCGACCATTTGAAAAGAGAGCCCGAAATGAAAGATTACAAAGGCTTGAATGAGACCATAAAGGAATACAACCGAAGAGAGAATTTGTTCTGAAACTTAAGTATACGTTAATTTTTACAAAAATAGATGTATATACATGTATTTTTATATCTTTGCGTAAACTTTAACTTAAAACAACATGAACACATCAATCAAACTAGTAATCGGTTTAGGATTATCGGCAAGTTTAATGGCTTGTGGAGGTGAAACAAAAGCAGATAAATCAGCTGACAAAGCATCTCAAGAAGTAAAAAAGGAAATAAAATTAGAAGAAAAAACCATTTCCATAACGCCTAATGAAAGTAAAGTAATGTGGTCAGGTTCAGTGGTGGGTGTATACACCCATGAAGGAACGGTAGACATTACTGAAGGAAGTTTAACTTTAGCTGGTGACAAAATAACCGGTGGTAATTTTACTGCAGACTTAACCACTATGGTTGCTACAGACGAAAACTATACGCCTGAAGAAGGAAAAAGTAAAGAGAAGTTAATTGGCCACTTATCTGCAGATGACTTCTTCAAAGTTGAAGAATTTCCAACGGCTACTTTTAAAGTAACATCACATAATGCTGAGGCTAATACCCTTACAGGTGATTTAACCATAAGAGGAATTACACACGAAGAGACTGTTGAAGAAGTAAGTGTAAACTTAGAGGCAGGAACAGCTAGTGGAAAGCTAACATTTGATCGTAAGAATTATGATGTGGCATTTGACCACCCTGCTCAAGATGTAGTAATTACTGATGATGTAGATTTAACAATCAGTTTAAAAATGTAATACAACAAGTAGTATAGATGAAAAAAGCCTTGAAAATTCAAGGCTTTTTTTATTATATAAAAAATGCCAAACCCAGCCATAATTGCTTTTCTTGATCAGCATTTCCCAAATCAAGCAAGCGATAATCTAAACCTAGCTCTCCCCTATTACTGCTTTTATAAGCATAACCATAAGCTGCACCAAGCCTTAGTTCCAA